>JACCVK010000051.1 GCA_013698195.1 Actinomycetota bacterium
TCAAGTCCAGCAACGCTCCCGATCCCTTTGGTACTCCCTCTAGCTCGTTCGAGGGAGATTCGGTCATCTATGCCACATACGACCTACCATCGCTGCGCTTCGACTACTCCAAGTTCCCGAAGGCCAAACTGCGGACGGTCGCCTGATGCTCCATCTCGACGCCACAACCAAGAAGCTCCGGCTCATCACTTCGGCGGCGGTGACGGTAGATGTCGTCGCAGACTACACCGACCTGAGCGGCACGACGGTCACGCCGGGAGGACAGGAAACGGCAATCACAACCGCGACGACGACTGACATCGTGGCGGCTCCGGGCGCGTCCACGGTCAGGCGCGTTCACGTCCTGACGATTGCGAACAAGCACGCGACAGCTTCGGTCGATGTGACTGTCACTAAGGAAGTCAGTGGCACCGCTTTCACGCGGCACAAGGCCACGCTCAACGCAGGTGAGATGCTGGAGTACGCGGAGGGTCTTGGCTTCTACACTCTCGCGGCCGCTTCCTCGATCGCAGCGGTGCCGAGCTGGTACGGGAGCATCTACGCCGCCTACGGTCGCTGCGATCCGCAGCAACTTCTGCGCATGGCTCAGATGGCGGGAACGATCGCTGCGACCCCGACGAACATCACGGCGACGGTTGCGCGTATCGCGTACTTCCGCCCTCCCGCCGACATCACCGTCAACAAGATTCGCTACTACGGCGTGGGTGCGACGACGAACATCTACCGTATCGCGATCTACAACGGCGACACCCTCGCGCGTGCCCTCACCGAGACGGCGTTTACGACTACCGCAAATGCCTGGGGCGAGATTGGTTCCGCTCTTGGGCTGGCGCTCACCAAGGATCAGTTGTATTTCCTCGCCTGCTCGGTGAGCACGACGGGCACCACCGCTGGCGTCCTCTGCATGGGGCCGACAATCGCATCCACCACCGGACTGATCTCGGTGCTACCGAAGTCGTGGCCTGGAAATCTCGACATCGACAACAGCCACATGGACGGCGCGTTCGCACAGGGCGCGGTCACAGCCGGTGCGTTGCCCGATCCGTTCCCGACTGTCGCGGCGCAGTCTGCGTGGACGGGCGGGATGCCGCTCTTCTTCCTCGACAACTCGAACGCGTAATCCATGGCCCGCCTCGGGGCGTTTAGCCGCGAGCTTCGCCCCCTAGCCTGGTTCGGCACTAGCGCACTAGCCGAGGGCTGGTGGGGCAAGGAGCTGATCGGTGCGGGGGTTGCGGGAACGGTCGTCGTCTCCCCGGCCGCGACTGCGACCGCGAGCCGGGTCGCTCCTCTCCCGACGATCGTCGTCTCCGCTCCTGCGGCGAGCGCGACCGCCTCCCGAGTCGCTCCCGTTCCGCGGATAATCGTCACGGCGATCGGGGCCGCGACTGCCGCGAGGAACCCTCCGCTTCCCGCGCTCACGATCCCGGCTCCCGTTGCCTCCGCGACGGCGACGAGAGTCGCTCCGCTGCCCTCGATCCTCGTCGGCTCTCCTCCCGCCTCCGCGAGCGCCGCCTCCGTCCTGACGGCAATCGAAGTCACGGTCGCCCCGACGAGCGCGAGCGCGACGGCTGCGGCTCCGGCTCCGACGATCTCGACCACGGCGAGCGTTACCGTCGTCTCTCCCGCGGCGAGCGCGTCCGCGGCGATCTCCGCCCCGAGTCCGGCGATCCGGGCCGCGAGTCCGGCGGCGTCCTCGACGGCCGCGAGGGGGCTGCCTACGCCGTCTCTCGCGGTCTCCGCCGGAGCCGTCGCGACGGGCTCCGCTCCCGCGCCGATCCCCGCGGTTCTCGTCTCGGGCGTTGCCTCGGCGACCGCCTCCCGCGCCGCGCCGCTCGTCCGGATCGACGACTCGATCCTCGCTCCTCCCGCGACCGCGACGGCGAGCGTCTCCTCCCCGACTCCGCGAGTCGCGGTCTCGGCTGGGGCCACAGCGACGGGCTCGGCTCCGGCTGCCGTTCCGGGGATCCGCGTTTCGGCCGTCGGCGTCGCGACGGCGTCTCGCGGCGCTCCGGTCGTCCGGATCGACGATGCGATCCTCGCTCCCGCGAGATCCGCTACCGCCTCCGCGCCGAGCCCGACACCGGTCATCCGTGTCTCGGCCGGAGCGTCGGCGTCAGCGGCGTCGAGCACCCCGACTCCTGCGATCCGCGTCGTCTCTCCGGCGACGAGCGCGACGGCGAGTGCTTCGGCTCCGACGATCTCGACCGCTACCTCGCGAACGGTCGTCTCTCCCGCCGCGAGCGCGAGCGCGTCCCGTGGCGCTCCCGTTCCCTCGATCTCGGTCTCGGCCGGGGCCGTAGCGACGGGCTCGGCTCCGACTGCCGTTCCGACGATCCGCGTCGTTGCCGGAGCGACCGCGACGGCGAGCGTCTCCTCCCCGACTCCGATCGTCTCAATCGCGCCGCCTCCCGCTGCGGCATCCACGGCCGCATCCGCTCCTCTGCCGACGCTCTCCGTCTCCGCTGGAGCCGCCGCCACCGCCGCTGTCGGACAGGTCGTCCCGAGGATCGCAGTCACGGCCGGAGCAGCGGCGACGGGCTCGGCTCCGAGCGTCGTCCCCGAAATCCGAGTCACCGCCGTCGGCGTCGTCGCGACGGCGGAGAGTGGGGCTCCGCAGATCGGAGCCTCGGACGCCGTTCTCGCGCCCGCCGCTTCCGCGACTGCCGCGGCCGGGGCTCCGGCCATCGCGATTCGCAGCGCGATCCAGCCGCCTGCCGCGAGCGCGACCGCAACTTCCGGGTCTCCCGTCCCCTCTCTCTCGATCGCGACTCCCGCGTCGTCCGCGAGCGCGGCAACGGCGAGCCCGGCTCCCGAGATCCGCGTTACCGCGATCGCGGCCGCATCAGCGGCGATCTCCGCCCCTCTCCCGACGATCCGAGTCGAGAGCCCGGCGGCGAGCGCGCAGGCTGCGAGGGGGCTGCCTACGCCCGCGATCGCCGTCTCCGCGGGATCAGCCGCGACCGGAGCGTCGAGCCCGCCCGTTCCCGAGGTTCGGGCCGTCGCTCCGGCAGCTTCCGCGAGCGCCGCCGCCCCCGTTCCCGCGATCTTGACGTCGGCCGGTCGGACGGTCATCTCCCCAGCGGCGAGCGCCTCCGCGAGCGTTACGGCTCCCGTACCGGTTCTTACGGTTTCCGTACCGGTTTCCTCCGCTTCGGCCGCTACGCCGAGTCCGGCTCCGTCGATCTCCGTCACGGCGGTCGGGGTTGCCTCGGCGATCGCCCCCGTCCCGGTCATCTCCGTTCCCGATCGGAGGATCTTCTCGCCCGCGGGAATCGCGACGGGCTCGCGCGGTGCCCCGCTTCCGAGCCTCTCGGTGACCGCTTCGGTGTCCACTTCGACGTCGACCGCAAACCCGCCCCTGGCTCGG
>JACCVK010000207.1 GCA_013698195.1 Actinomycetota bacterium
GCCCTCTTGTACCGGCCGGGCGAGATCACCCGGGTGTCGAGCATCGCCGCCAGCACCTCGTTCCGGCGCGCGAGCGCCCGCGCCGGCGCGATCAGCGGGTCGTACGAGGACGGCGCCTGCGTCAATCCGGCGAGGAACGCCGACTCCGTGAGCGTGAGCTCCGTCGCGGGCTTGGAGAAATAGGTCCGCGACGCCGCCTCGATCCCGTACGCCTGATTCCCGTAGTAGACGCGGTTCAGGTACGTGGTGAGAATCCGCTGCTTTCCCCAGGCGCCGTCGAGCTTCGCCGCGAGACAGGCCTCCTTGAGCTTGCGCTGCACGGTGCGCTCGCGCGAGATGTAGAGGTCGCGGACGAGCTGTTGCGAGATCGTCGAGCCTCCCTCGACGATTCGCCCGGCGCGGACGTCGGCGACCGCCGCCCGTGCGATGCCCTCGAGATCGACGCCGCCGTGTGCAAAGAAGCGACGGTCCTCGACCGCGATCGTCGCCTTCCGGACCCAGATCGACATCCCGGCCGCGGTCACAGGCTGGCGGTTGCGCTCGGCAGGAATCACGCCGAGCAACGTGCCGTTCGCCGCGTAGACGAAGGAGTTCTCGCCGATCTTGGCGCCGCGCAGCGAGCGGAGGTCACACGACGACCCGTATGCGAAAACGGCAGCTCCGCCAGCCACGGCGGCGGCCGTACCGAGCGCCGCGAGCGCCAGCGCGGTCGCGACGATCGCGGTCTTCCTGCGACGCCTGCGAATCGCCCGATGTCGGCGGTGTCGAGCGAGGAGGAGCTCTGGATCGAGCTGAGGCCGAGAGCGGCGAGCCGGGCTCATAGGGAGATGGTAGAGGCCGTCACGCGTCCCGGTTCGACGGCGTTGCTCCCGCTCCTCACGATCCACGAGGCGACGGCGTGCTGGAATGCGCACGCATGCAGAACCGCGTCGCAGCTCCCTTGGCACCGTGGCGGCTCGTCGCGTGGCTCCTGTTCGTCTTCGCGCTCAGCGCGCTCTCGTACGCGAGCAGACTCAGCGGCGAGGATCCGCCCGAGGATCTCGCGTATCGCTACTCGTCTTCGATCGGCGCTCTCGTCCAGTACGGGCTCATGCTCGGAATTCTTCTGCTCATCGCGCGCGGCTTGCCGCGTCGCGAAGTCTTCGCGCTGCGCAGGCCGTCGTCATGGCCCCGCGCTTCAGCCTACGCGGCAGTCGCGCTGGTCGGAATCTGGCTCGCGGCCGCGGCACTGGCGCCTTTCCTCGACGCCAGCGACGAGCAGGGTTTCGTCCCCGACGAGTGGGACTCGAGCCGCGCCGGTGCTTTCGCCGCGTTCTTCTTCGCCGTCGCGGTCGTCGCTCCGATCGTCGAGGAGCTGACGTACCGGGGTCTGGGGTTCTTCCTCCTCGCGCCCTCCGGAACCGTCGCCGCCGTCCTTGGAACCGGAGTCCTCTTCGGCGTGGCGCATGGGCTCCTAGTCGCCTTGCCGATCCTCGTCATCTTCGGGCTCGGCGTCGGCTGGCTGCGCGCGAGGACGGAGAGCGTCTATCCGTCGATGATCCTCCACGGGATCTTCAACGGCGCGGCGCTCATCGTCTCGGTCGCGGTACTCGACTAGAGGCTAGGACTCCGGCTCGTCCGCTTCATCCTCGAGCTCTTCGAGCTCCTCGAGGCTCGAGGCAAACTCCTCCGGCGTCACGGTCTCCAGGAACTTCCGAAACTCGGCCGGGTCGAGATCCGCGAGGCTCGAGGCGATGACGAGCCCCGGCTGGTCGTCGTCGTCCGCCTGAAACTCGATCCCAGACTCCGCGATCACGTCCTCCGCCGCGAAGATGGGCGCTTCGCAGCGCACCGCGAGGGCAATTGCGTCCGACGTGCGGGAGTCGATCTCGAGCTCACGACCGTTTTGCACGATCATGATTCGAGCGTAGTAGGTGTTCTCGCGCAGCGCCGTGACCTCGACCCTGACGATCTCGGCTTGGAGCTCCCCGATGACGTCGATGAACAGATCGTGGGTCATCGGGCGCGGCGTCGAGGCGCCCTGGAGCTTCATCAGGATGGCGGCGGCCTCCGGATGACCGATCCAGATCGGGAGGAACTTGTCGTCGTCAGCCGTCTTCAGAAGCACGATCGGTTGCTTCCCGATCGGCTCGAAGCTCACGCCGTAGAGGGTCATCTCTCGCATCGCCTGACCCGAGCCATGTTAGTCAAGGGCTGCGCTACAGTTCGGCGCCGATGCTGTACCAGCGGGCGATTAGCTCAGTCGGTTAGAGCGCCGCTCTGATAAGGCGGAGGTCCGTGGTTCGAGTCCACGATCGCCCATCCCGCGTCTTCTTCCTTTCCGCTTAGGCAGCGGCTTCGAGTACCTCGACCAGTTCCGCGAGGGCCGTTTCGTCGTCCAAGCGGATCTCGAGCGCGCTGCTCGTGACCCGGGTCGGCAGTCCGGTCAAGCGCTCTGCAGCTGCCCGCGCACGCGCTGCGAGCTCCGGGTCGAGCGCACTCGTGCGGCGCGGGCGTCGCTTTGCGCCACCGTTCTGTGCAGCTCGCTCCGCCCCGCGTACCGTCATGCCTTCCT
>JACCVK010000210.1 GCA_013698195.1 Actinomycetota bacterium
CGACGAGGAGAGCGCGGCGCAGCTCGATCGTTCCAGGCCCGTGATCACGTACTGCTTCGACTACCAGTGAAACTTGAGCGCACGGGCCGCGTGGCGGCTCGAGGAACTCGGGTTCGAACGCGTCTACGACTACGTCGCGAGCAAGTCCGACTGGTTCGCCTGTGGCAAGCCACGGGAAGGCAAGGCTGCCGAGGTCTTGTGGGCAAGAGACCTCGTCGAAGATGTGCCCACGTGCGCTTCTGGTGATCCGGTGGGTGGCGTGCGAGATCGCGTCCTCAGGAGCGGGCACGACTTCTGTGTCGTCGTCAACGAGGAGGACGTTATCCTGGGGCTCCTCCGCGGCGACGCGCTCAGCAAGGACGAGAACGCGCGCGCCGACGAGGTCATGGAGCTCGGCCCGAAGACGACGCCTCCGAACGAGCCCGTCGAGGAGCTGCTCGAGGCGAGAGCGAGTCAGGGCGTGAAGAACTTCCTCATCGCTACCTCGCACGGCGTTCTCCTCGGTGCATTGAGCCGCGACGAGGCTGAGCGAGCGCTGGAGGAGCGGAAGAACACGAAAGAGGACGGCCGGTAGGCAAGAAAGCGAACGACGAGGCGCCGCCGCGACGGCCGTCGGCGCCTCGTCGATGGTTCTCCGACTCCGCTCAGACGCGAGCGGGCGCCTCGGCCCTTTTTGCCGTCCTCGACCGCCTCTTCGAGCTGCTCGTCGGAGAGTACGCGCTCGTCGGGGTCGGCTGTGCCACTGCCCGGATCGAACTTGAGATCGTCCATGTAGGGCGTCGGCTTCTTGCGCCGCGCGTCCAGGAACTCCTTCGCGTAGTACTCCCGCGCCTCCTCGACGTTCTTCAGCAGATTCCGTTCGGCCACGAACCGGTCCGGCTCGACGGCCAGCAGCTTTCGCGGCTTCAGGCGGGAGCGGACTCATGGTTGGAACGGAGCGGCGCCGGAGTCGAACCGACCGAGCCGTGGGTTACACGACCGCACTGGTTTTGAAGACCAGCTGGGCCACCGGGCCCATGCCGCTCCGGCGCGCAGGCTAGACCACGCCAGGGGTGAGAACCAGGGTTGAGCAGGAGGGCGAAGGCGAAATGCCGCTCAGGGTGCACATCACCTCTTCGACTCCCGACGGGACTTCTGTCAGCGCGACGCGTCGAGCGAGAAGATCATTCTGACGCGCGTGCCACTGGTGGGTGCCGACGAGATGACGTAGCGCTTCGAGAGCTTGGCGATGATCTTCAACCCGTAGCCGAGATCTCCCAGCAGCTCGAACTCACGCATGCCCCGTCCCCCGTCCACCACGCTGACCACCAGCTCGGTCTCCGACCGTTCCACGACGACGTCCACCGTTCCCGGCTCCTCCCCGTAGGCGTGGACGACGACGTTCGACACCGCTTCTCCGACGCAGAGGCGAACGTCCTCTACGACCCTGGGACGCGCACCGGCGGCGACTGCCGCATCTGCGACATCAGACCGGATCACTCGCGCGCTCTCGAGCGTTGCCGGAGTGGAGAGTTGGAAACAGGAAGCCGTGATCATGAAACCTCGCTCTACGGTAATTGCCGTTCTGCCAGAGACGAAACCTCGAGCGAAGGCGTGTCTAAACCGTTTTCGCTCGCGCCCGTGAAGGCTAAAACTGGAAGTAGATGAACGGCGCGACGCCCTCGGGTCCCAGTGCGTGGGTGACAAGCAACGCCACCGAGAGCACGACTGCCTGTGCCGGAACGGGCAGCCGGGAGAAGCGCGCCATGAGCCCCAGGGGGACCCGCGACGGCAAGTACTGCGAGCCGATGCCGATCGCGATTGCCGCGAGCACGCCGGATGTGACGAGCGGGGAGGGCTCGCCCCAGGCGGTAAAGAGCCGAGCGATCGTGCTCCACGCGTCCGAGAAGGAGTCCGAGCGGAAGAAGATCCAGGCGAAGCAGACGACCTGGAACGTCGCGAAGCGATGCCATGCGCGCCGGAGCGGCGTCGACGGCTTCTGGACTACGCCGGGCCGCTCGCGCCACCAGCGCTCAGCGATCAGCGCCGTCCCGTGGATCGCGCCCCAAACAACGAACGTCCACCCGGCGCCGTGCCAGAGGCCGCCGATGAGCATCGTCAGCATGAGGTTCCGGTATGTGAAGAGGCCGCCGCCGCGGTTCCCGCCGAGCGGGATATAGACATAGTCGCGGAGCCAGCGCGAGAGCGTCATGTGCCAGCGGCGCCAGAAGTCCTGGATGGACACTGCGGCGTATGGGGAGTCGAAGTTCTGCGGAAAGCGGAATCCGAGGAGAAGAGCGATGCCGATCGCGATGTTCGTGTACCCGAAGAAGTCGGCGTAGATCTGCACGGCGTACGCGTAGATCCCGACCAGGACCTCGAGCGACGAGTGCTGCTCGGGCGCGCCGAAAACGGAGTCATCGATGTTCGCTGCGAGGTGGTTCGCGATCACGACCTTCATGAAGAGCCCCGTGCCGATGAGGAAGAACGCGCGCGCCGTGTCCACGTAGCGGGGGTCGCGCGGTGAGTCGAGCTGCGGGATCAGCTCGCCCGGGCGGACGATCGGCCCGGCCACGAGATGAGGGAAGAACGAGAGGTAGGCCGCGAACTTCGAGAGCGAGGACGGCTTGAAGTCGCCGCGATAGACGTCGACGACATAGCTGATCCCCATGAACGTGAAGAAGGAGATGCCGACCGGAAGGACGATCGAGCGCGCTTCGAGGGGAACGTCGATGCCCGCGAAGGCGAAGAGATTGTTCGTCGACGTGACGAAGAAGTCGTAGTACTTGAAGTAGCCGAGCAGCGCGACGTTCCCGGCGACGGCGACCAGCAGCAGCGTCTTGCGCATCTCGGCGTCTGTTCGCCGATGGATCCCG
>JACCVK010000252.1 GCA_013698195.1 Actinomycetota bacterium
TGCGTGACCTCAGTCGACCCGGCTGCGGACGATCGTGCGGCGACCGGCGGCGCGTACCGGCTCGAAGCCGGCTGCGATGAACATCGGGAGGTAGCCCGTGTACGCATCGATGTTCATGTGACCCTCGCGCACCGGATAGCCCTCGACCGCAGTCACTCCACGTGACTTCGCGCGTTCCACGGCCGCTTCGAGCAAAGCCGACGCCACGCCCGCGCGCTTCGCGCTCGGGTGAACGTAGAAGCAAACAAGCGACCAGACATCTTCGTCGTCGACGGGCGCGAGCTTCCTTGCGTGCATGAGCCGTTCGAACGACGCGCGTGGCCCTACGCGACACCAGCCGACGGGCTCTCCGCCGACATACGCGAGGAGTCCGGGTGGAGGCCCGCGTCGCACCTCGTCCGCGAACCGTCCGCGATTTTCGGCCCCGTGACCGTCCCAGTAGGCCTTTCCCCGGAGGTGCCAGAACTGGCACCAGCAGCCATCCGTCTGCGGCGTGCCACCGTGCGGTCCAGGCCGCTCGAAGAGGTCGACGACGTCGTTGAGGCGCTTGGCCGTCAGCGCTCGAACGTCAATCCGGACCATTGCCGCAGGTTACGCTCGCCTCATGGCAGAGACGCTCGCGCTCCTCGAGCAGCTCGTTGCGATCGACTCGGTCAATCCGACGCTCGTGCCGGGCGGCGCGGGCGAGCTCGAGATCGCGCGCTTCGTCGCAGGCTGGCTCGAGGAGCACGGCGTCGATGCGGAGCTCGAGGAGCTCGCGCCGGCCAGGGCGAACGTGGTCGGAGGGGTTCGCGGATCCGGGGGCGGGCGCAACCTGCTCCTGAACGCACACCTGGACACGGTCGGGCTCGGCGGCCCCGACGGGAGCCTCGAGCCGCGCGTCGAGGGCAGACGACTCTACGGCCGCGGCTCGTACGACATGAAGGGCGGTCTCGTCGCGATCATGCTCGCCGCCGCGCGGGCAGTCGACCTTCAGCTCGCAGGCGATGTGATCGTCACTGCCGTTTCGGACGAAGAGGATCGGAGCATCGGCTCGGAGCGGATCGCGGCGACGGTTCGGGCGGACGCGGCGATCGTCACCGAGCCGACGGAAATGCGACTCGCAATCGCGCATCGCGGGTTCCTCTGGCTCGAGATCGACATGCCAGGCGTGGCAGCGCATGGGTCGCGCTACGACCTCGGCATCGACGCGATCGGTCGCATGGGCCCGGTCCTGACGGCACTGGGAAAGCTCGACGCGAGGCTTCGTAGCGAAGGCGAGATCCACCCGCTGCTCGGCGGCGCCTCGCTCCACGCCTCGCTGATCGAAGGCGGGACGGAGCTCTCGACATATCCGGATCGCTGCGTGCTCACGGTCGAGCGGAGGACGATCCCCGGCGAGACGGTCGCGGTCGTCGAGGAGCAGCTTCGCCAGATTGCGGGCGAGGCGACCGTCCGCACGCTCTTCGTCCGCGAGCCGCTCGAGACGCCGCGCGACTCTCCGATCGTGGACACGGTTCTACGGCAAGCTGAAGGGACGCTCGGACAGTCCCCCGAGATCGTCGGGGCCCCCTTCTGGACGGACGCGGCTCTGTTTGCGGCGGCGGGTATCCCCACCGTCGTGTTCGGCCCCGGCGGCGAGGGCGCGCACGCCGAGACCGAGTGGGTCGACCTCGACGACGTCGAGCGTACGACTGAGATCGTCGTGCGCACGGCGACCGAGTTCTGCGCCTGACGTGGAGCTCCCGACTCCACTCGAACGAGTACCCGGTGCGATCGCCGAGTTTGTGGGCCGGGACGACCTCTGGCTCAAGCGCGAGGATCTGAACGAGCTCGGGATGTTCAAGTGGCGCGCCGCGCTCCCGGTCGTCGCGTCGTTCGTTGGCGACGGCTCCAGTGTCGTCGTCACATCATCGACCGGGAATCACGGCTCTGCGGTTGCGTGGGCGTGTCGGCAGACGGACGCGCAGGCGATCGTCTTCGTGCCTCCCGGAGCCACGCCCGCGAAGCTCGAGTTGCTCGAGAGACTCGGTGCCGAGGTTCGCGTGGCCGGCGCCGATCTCGACGAGGCGAAGGATGCTGCCCGCGCGTGGGCGGCAGGCAAGGAACTGCCGTTCTTCGAGGACGGCGCCGAGCCGCTCCAGTACGATGCGTACGGCGCGATCGGCGACGAGATCGTCGACCAGAGCCCGTCGTCGCCTGCGGCCATCGTCGTCCCGGTCGGGAACGGCGCGCTCGCGGGCGGCATCGGAGCGGCCGTGGGGCGGAGGGCACCGGGCATCGTCCGGATCGGGGTCGTCGCAGGCGCAATGCCCGTGATGGCGGCGAGCTACGAGATGGGCGAGCCGGTTGACGTCCCGACCCGCTCGACGATCGCAGACGGGCTCGCCGTCCGCGTCGCGATCCCCCTCGCAGTCGAACGGCTGAGCACGACGGTCGACCGCATGCTGCGTGTCAGCGAGCGCGGGCTGTCCGACGCGCTGG
>JACCVK010000256.1 GCA_013698195.1 Actinomycetota bacterium
ATGCAGATCGTCCCCGCGTTTGCGTACTTGATGCCCGTCGTGATCCTCTTCTCAATCGGCCCGGCGGCCGCCGTGGTCTCGACGATGATCTATGCGATCCCGCCGGCGATCCGGATCACGGCGCTCGGTATTCGGGGCGTGCCGGTCAACACCGTCGAGGCCGCGATGTCGCTCGGGTCGACCCGCGGCCAGCTGCTGACCAAGGTTCAGCTCCCGCTCGCAAGGCGCCTGATCCTGCTCGGAGTCAACCAGTGCATCCTGTTCGCGTTGTCGATGGTCGTCATCGCCGGGCTTATCGGGGGCGGCGGGCTCGGTGCTGTTGTCACGAGCGGTCTGTACTCGAATCCCGCGCTTGCGCTGCTCGCCGGACTCGTCATCGTCGTCATGGCGATGACGCTCGACCGCGTCACCGAAGCCATGGCCGACCGCACGGATCCGGCCAAGCGACATTTGAACGAGTCAGGGCGCCGCAGGCTCCGGCTCTTTACCCTCGCCACGGGAGCTGCGGCCGTGGTGGGGATCGGGATCGCGAAGATCCTCGGCGTGGCGGCTACCTACCCGGACGAGGCAGGCGACCGAGTGGTCACCCTCGAGGAGTGGCTGCTGACGAAGATCCAAGTCGTTCTCGATTACATCGGGGACCCGTTCTCGTTCGCCTTTTCGGTCACTCAGCCGACAGGCACCTTCATCTACCAGCACCTGCTTCAGCCGCTCCAGGAGTTTCTCGTCGAAGGCCCGTGGTTCACGACCGTCGTGGGGCTGACGGCTATTGCCTTCGTCGTCAGCGGGCTCCGGCCCGCGCTGACGACGCTCGTCATGCTCGGGCTCATCGGGTGCACGGGTGTGTGGGCCCTGTCGATGGACACTCTCTCGCAGGTGCTCGTCGCCACGGTGATCGCAGCGGCGATCGGGATCTCGCTGGGCGTGCTTGCCGCCGAGAGCGACGTCTTCTCGAAGGCAATGAGACCGGTGAACGACCTACTTCAGACGCTGCCGCAGCTCGTCTACATCATTCCCTTCATCTACCTGATTCAAGTCTCAGTCGTGCCCGGGATCATCGCGGGAGCGCTCTACGCGTTCCCGGTGACCCTGCGACTCGTCGAGCGTGGCGTTCGTGACGTTCCGCCGAACTCGGTCGAGGCTGCGCACGCCTTCGGCGCGTCGCGCCTACAGACACTCGTCAAGGTCAAGCTCCCGCTCGCAGGTGATGCCGTAATGCTCGGCGTCAACCAAGCGATCATCATGGTGCTCGCGGTCGTCGTCATCGGTGGCCTCGTCGGGTCCGGCGGCCTCGGCTACGAGGTCGCTCAGGGACTCGTGCGCGGGCAGTTCGGTCAGGGCGTGATCGCGTCTTTCGCGATCCTCACCCTTGGCATCGCACTCGATCGCGTCACCCAGGGGACGCGGCAGCGAAGGAAGGATGTCCTGGCATGAGAGCAATCCCTGCACACCAATCCCAGCACACAAGGAGAAGGAGGTTCGGATGTCGATTCGTCGTATCCGCCGGGGCGGCCTGACCGTACTCGGCCTCACGCTGGCCGCGGTGGCCGCGCTGACGGTATCGGGAAGCGCGTTCGGCGGTGCGGCGCAGAGCTGCGGCACCGTCACGATCAACGAGCAGTCATGGGCCGGCTCGACTGCCAACACGTACGTCGCGAAGTACGTGCTCGAGAAGCGGCTCAGCTGCAAGGTGAAGCTCACCCAGGTCACCGAGGGGGCGCCGTACTTCCAGGCCATGCGTGACGGCAAGGTTGATGTCGCGCTCGAGGACTGGGACAACACGCTAGGCGCCGCCGGTCAGCGCTATATCAAGGACAAGTCGGTCCGCGTGATCGGCTCGAACGGGATCACCGGCGTCATCGGCTGGTACATCCCGCGCTACCTGCTCAAGCAGTATCCCGCCTTCAAGACGTGGCGTGGACTCAAGGGCAAGGAAAGCGTCTTCAAGTCGCCGGAGTCGGGCTCGCAGGGGATGTTCCTCGGCGGCGACCCGTCATACGTGCAGAAGGACCGGGCGCTGATCAAGGAGCTCGGCCTCGACCTGAAGCACGTCGTGGCAGGTGCGGAGCCGGCGCAGGTGGCTCGCTGGAGCCAGCTGTACAAGCAGAAGAAGCAGGTGCTCTTCTACTGGTACGACCCGCAGTACCTGAACGCGCAGTACGACCTCGTGCGAGTCCAGCTCCCGAAGCGCTTCAAAGGCTGCCTCGACGACGAGAAGCAGAGCGGCAAGCACGCATGCGAGTACCCGTCCTACGGCCTCGACAAGCTCGTCAGCGGCAAGTTCGCGACGAGCGGGTCTCCGGCCTTGAAGTTCGTCAAGAAGTTCACGTGGACGTCCACGGACCAGAACTTCGTCGCCAACCTCATCGCCGGCAAGAAGATGAAGCCGGAGAAGGCGGCGGAGCAGTGGGTGAAAGCGAACGCCAAGAAGGTGAACGCCTGGCTCAAGTGAGCTGAGCGGGGTCAGGTCTTGATCTGCGCCCTGACTAGCGCAGGTCAGGACCTGACCCCACCAACCCGATGACTGCGTCGCCACTCCACGTCCACCAACCCGAGGCCGCCGAGGCCCAGTCCCTCGGTGACCGCGCCTACTTCGCGATCCGCGAGCTCATCGTCACGCTCGAGCTGGCGCCCGGCTCGATCGTCAGCGAGCGCGAGCTCCAGGAGCGGCTGGGAGTCGGACGGACGCCGGTGCGAGAAGCTCTCCAGCGACTCGAAGGCGAGCGCCTGATCGCCGTCTATCCGCGGCGCGGCATCTTCGTCTCGAACGTGAACGTCCTCGACCTGGCGGTGCTGTCCGAGGTGCGCATCGCGCTCGAGGGATTTGCGGCTCGCCTGGCGGCCGAGCGCGCGACGGCGTCCGACAGAGAGGTGACGGCCGGGCTCATCGCCGACCTCGAGGAGCTCGAGGCGACCGTTGACGAGCGGCTCCTCATCGATCTCGACCAGCGAATCCACCGTCACGTCTATCGGTGCACCCACAACTCGTTCCTCGAGGCGACCCTCGACGGCTACTACGTGCTGACGCTCCGTATCTGGTTCCTCGCCCTGAACCGCGTGAGCCGGCTCGGGGACGCGGTCAAGGAGCACCTCGAGCTCCTCGAGGCGATCCGCGACGGAGAGGGTGCGCGCGCCGAGGAGGCGATGCAGCGGCACGTAGCGGGATTCGAGGAAGCGATCCGCCGGGTCCTGTGAGGCGGCGAACCTAGACGGGTGTCTGACACCGCTTCCGTCAACCGCGCGGTTTCTGGGCATTCGGTGTCAGACACCTGGTGTATCTGTAGTCGCGAGTTGATATACGTGAAGTCGTGACGTCCTTCCCCGCTGCAGCTCGAGCCATCGTGATCGGCGCCGGGATCGTCGGGTCGAGCGTCGCTCACCACCTGGCTCGTCTCGGCTGGACCGAGCTCGTGCTCGTGGAGAAGGGCCCGCTCCCGAACCCCGGCGGCTCTACCGGTCACGCGTCGAACTTCATCTTCACGGTGGATCACTCGAAGGAGATGACCGCCCTGACGCTCGAGAGTCTCCGCCAGTACAACGAGCTCGACGTCTTCACGGAGTCGGGCGGTATCGAGGTGGCGCGTACCGAGGAGCGAATGCAGGAACTCGCGCGCCGCATCTCGTCGGCGCTCGCCTGGGGCGTCGAGCCGGTGTCGCTCGTGACACCGGCCGAGGTGAAGGAGCTCGTCCCCTATATCGACGAGTCCGTCATCATCGGCGGCTTCTACACGCCGGGCGTCGGCGTCGTCGATTCCCTCCGCGCGGGGACGCTCATGCGCGAGCACGCGGTCGCTGCCGGGGCACTGACCGTCGCGGCCGGCATCGAGGTGCTCGGAATCGACGTCGAGCGTGGCCGAATCAAGCGCGTACGTACAACCGAGGGC
>JACCVK010000258.1 GCA_013698195.1 Actinomycetota bacterium
CATGCCATCTTCCCGGCGCGCTTTCAGCTCGTCGGGACGATGAACATGTGCCCCTGTGGCGGCCGCGGCGACCCAGGTCAAGAGTGCGGATGCACCGCTCAGCGGCTCGCCGCCTACCGTGAGCGCCTGTCGCGTGCTCTTCTCGACCGCTTCGATCTTTGCGTCGCCATGCCGCGATCGCGTGCGGCGGAGCTAGCGGCGGCTCCAGGCGAGCGCTCGGCACGGGTGCGCGAACGGGTCATCGCCGCGCGTGAACGGATGCGCTCCTCGTTACCGCAGCGAACCGACGAGGCATCAGAGCTGTTGTCGAGCGCCGTCGACCGGCTGCCGCTCTCAGGACGGGGCCGCGTTCGCGTCGCCCGCGTCGCGAGGTCGATCGCCGCCCTGGCCGGTGCCGAGGGTGTAGAGCCGGCGCACATCGCAGAAGCGCTTTCCTACCGGATGCCCGCCGAGCTCCCCGGGTGACGCGGTGCAGCTCCTACGCCGTCGGGACAAAGCGTTCCCGCCGCTGCTCGGTGCGATCCACGACCCGCCGCCTCAGCTCTACCTGCGCGGAAACGGCTCGCCCGCCACTCTTGCGGAGCCGGCCGTTGCGCTTGTCGGTGCTCGCTCGTGTTCCTCGTACGGCCGCTCCGTCGCACGCTCGCTTGGGCGCGAGCTGGCGGCGGCAGGTCTGGTCGTGACGAGCGGGATGGCGCGAGGTGTGGACGGTGAAGCGCATCGCGGGGCGCTCGAGGCGGGCGGCGTCACCGTTGCGGTTCTCGGTTGCGGAATCGACCGCGACTATCCCGCCGCGCATGCCGACCTCGCACGCCGGATCTGTGAGCGTGGACTCGTCATCTCCGAGTACGCCGAAGGCGTCGAACCTGCACCGTGGCGCTTTCCCGCCCGCAACCGGATCATCGCGGGTCTCTGCCAGGCAACCGTCGTCGTCGAGGCACGCGAGCGGAGTGGCGCGCTCATCACGGCAGACTTCGCCCTCGAGGAAGGCCGGGACGTACTTGCTGTCCCCGGCGAGATAACAAACGCACTCTCCGCCGGCACAAACGCCCTGTTGAAGCTTGGCGCGACCCCGGTGACTTCGGCCGAGGACGTGCTCGAGCTCTTTGACCTCGTGCCCGCGAAGGCGGAGCCACCGAGCGTCGGCGACACCGCCCAGTCCATCCTGGATCGACTCGGAGAGGGTGCACTCACAGCTGACGAGGTTGTCCAACGCACCGGGATCGATGCCGCCTCCGCCGGAGCGGCTCTCATCGAGCTCGAGCTCGTGCGACGGATTGCGCTCGAGGATGGGGTGTACCGGCTATCCGTCTAGGCTCATGGTCACAGGGGGCAACTCGTCCGAGCGTGCTCGGCTCGATGGAGCTGCGCCACCGGCTCGCCGGCTACCCGCGAGCCCCGCCAACGTAGGATCGCGTGCCGATGTCCACGACCTCGTACTGGCTCGCGGAGCCCACCGAATCGTTGCCGCGCAACGCGCTGCCGGGACCGCCTGACGTCGCTGTCGTCGGCGGAGGGATCACCGGGTGCTCGTGTGCGCTCGCCCTTGCGGAGGCGGGCCTGCGCGTACGCCTCTTCGAGGCGCGCGAGATCGCAGGCGGCGCGAGCGGCCGAAACGGAGGCTTTGCGCTCCGAGGGGGCTCTGCGCCGTATCCGGTACTGGTCGACTCGATCGGTCGCGAGCGTACGCGGGAGCTCTGGCGCTGGACGGAGCGCGCGCTCGCGGAGCTCGCCGAGCTTGCGGGAGACGCCTTCCGCCCGACCGGCAGCTTCCGACTGGCCGCGGACGAGGAGGAGCGCGACGAGCTCGAGGCGGAGTTCCGAGCGCTCCGCGCGGACGGCTTCGAGGCCGACTGGCACGACGAGCTACCCGTCCCGCTCGGCGATTACCCGGCTGCGTTATTCCATCCGCCCGACGGCGTCCTCCAGCCCGCAGCGGTCGTGCGTCGGCTGGCGCGAAAGGCGGCGGAGGCGGGGGTCGAGATCCGCGAGCACACGACGGTGACCTCGCCGGCAGATACGGGCGCGGAAACGCTCGTCGTCGCCACTGACGGCTACCCGAGCGGCCTCCTCGGCCAGCTCGAAGGCCTGATCGTTCCCACCCGCGGGCAGGTGATCGCGACCGAGCCCGCTCCAGAGCTCTACTTCGAGGTCCCGCACTACGGCCGTCATGGTTTCGATTACTGGCACCAGCGCCAGGACGGCCGTGTCGTCGCCGGCGGGTTCCGAGACGTTTCTCTACAAGACGAGTTCACAGCGGACGAGCGGACGACACCGGTCGTGCAGGCGGCGCTCGAGGGGTTCGTGAACGCCTTCTTCGGGCGCGAGCTCCGCGTCGAGTACCGCTGGGCAGGGATCTTCGGGATGGTCTTCGACTTCCTGCCGGTCGTCGGCGAGGTGCCCGACCAAGAAGGCGTCTGGACGGCGGGGGGTTACTCGGGCCACGGAAACGTGCTGGGCTTCGCGTGCGGCAAACTCGTCGCGCGGGCAATCCTCGGCGACCGCGACCCGCTGCTGGATCTGTTCGAGCCTGCGCGCCTGCTTGGTTAGAACTGGCGGTCAGCCGCGTTACGTGCTCACTTCCCTAGGATCCGGACGATGGTTCCCGAGGCGCCGCTCGACGAGACCGAGGCCGGGCTCATGCCCGCCGGCCGGGGATGGTTCGTCCTCAACGCGCGCGAGGCGCGCTGGTTCGAGACCGGAGGA
>JACCVK010000266.1 GCA_013698195.1 Actinomycetota bacterium
GGACGAGAGCGCTCCGTGGGCGGTCGTCGCTGCACGTTCGGCGTCGGTTGCGATCGCCGTCGTGGCCATTCTGGTCACCTCGGGGACGCTCCGCGCACCTCGAAATCTCCTTCCGTTGCTCATCGGCGTCGGCGTCTTCGACACGGGCGCCACCGTCTGCGTCGCGTTCGCGACGACGAAGGGCTCGGCCGGGATCGTGGCGGTTCTGGGCGCCCTCTACCCAGTCGTGACGGTCGTGCTCGCTCGGATCGTGCTGGCCGAGAAGCTGAGCCGGTCGCGGCGGGCAGGCGGCCTCGTCGCACTGAGCGGAGCTGCCCTCGTCGCCGCCGGCTAAGCGGCCGGCTCGGTACGGGAAAGGAGCGCCTGCAACGACACCGAACCGAGAATCATGCAGACCTCTCCCTTGCGGCTGGGCGCGCTTATCAGCCTCGCAACGCTCGCGATCGCCGGTGTGCTCGGACTCATCGCCGTGCTCGACACGGACGACGTGGCCGCCAGCTTCGGGGCGGGGTTCGGGATTGCCTTCGTCGTGTTCCTGTCCGGTGCGACGCTCGCCTGCGCGCTCGCATGCCTCGCGCGGGGGCGGCTGGAGTGGGTCGCTCTCGGAAGCATCGCCCTTGCCGGCGTGGCTCTCGACCTCCTCGTACTCGCGATCTGGCAGGGAATCGACAGCGAGACCTACGCCAGAATCACCGCGATCACCGGGGTCTGGAGCTTCTTCGCCCTGATCGTGCTCGGGCTGACGCTGGCCGTCGATCGCCCGGCGCGAGTAACTCGCTGGCTCCATCTCGCCGCGGTGGTCTCGGCAGTCGGCGCAGGCCTGGTCTCGACATACTTGATCGCCTTCACGGAGAGCGGAAGCTCCTCGAGCAGCGGATCTCTCGACGAGGGCACCGGCACGACGATCTTCGGGGTACCGGGTGTCAGCCTTGGCGAGGATCAATTGCTGCGGGTGCTCGGAGTCGCGTTCGTCCTCCTCGCGACCTTCTGGTTCGCCGCGCTCGCAGCGCACCGACTCGAGCGCGCCGAAGCGGTGGACGCGTGACTCAGACGTTGAAGCGGACGTTCAGAACGTCGCCGTCCTCGACCACGTAGTTCTTCCCCTCGAGCCGCTGGAGACCGCGGCGCGCGGCCTCCGCGTGCGAGCCGCAAGCGACGAGGTCGTGCCAGCGAATCACCTCGCAGCGAATGAAGCCGCGCGCGAGATCCGTGTGGATGGTCTCCGCCGCCTCGAGTGCCGTCTGTCCCTGGCGAAGCGGCCACGAGCGCGCCTCCGTGTCGCCGGCCGTGAAGAAGACGATCAGCCCGAGCGCGTCTTTGAGATGCGCGACGACCTGGTCGAGCACCGACGGCCCGTCGCGGAACTCCGCCGCTTCCTCCGGCGGCAACTCGGCGAGCTCCACCTCGAGCTTGCCGTCGATCCCACCCGGCCCGTTGACGAGAGCGATGAGCGGCTTGGTCGTGAGCGGCTCGAGCTCGGACGGTAGCTCTCCAGTCCAATCCGCGAGCGTCTTCCCGGCCTCGACGTGCACGAGCAGGGCTTCGAGCAGGTCGACCTCCTGCCGCGTCGCTGGATCCCCCGACTTCGCCTCTTTGCGCACTCGCTCGAGCCGCCGCTCGACGTGATCCCGGTCGGCGACGAGGAGCTCGAGCCGGATCGCCTCGAGATCGCGCGCAGGGTCCGATTCAGGCGAGAAGCCGTCCGCCACGGCGAGCAACGCATCCGACTCTCGGAGACCCGCCACGAGCGAGCCGCCCGTACCGGGCACGTCCATCACGCGAATCGCCGCCGGAGTCACCTTGCGGGAGCCGACGACACGAGCGACCTCGTCGAGTCGTCCGTCGGGAATCGTCGCGACACCGAGGTTCGCCTTCTCGGATACGGAGGCGTACGCCGTCACCTCGGCACCGGCGTGCGTGAGTGCGTTGAAGAGCACGGTCTTGCCGGAGTTGGACAGGCCGACGAGCCCGACCTGCAAGGGCATTCGCGACTCTACTCGCCGAAGCCGACGCGGCCCTCGCGAGCGAAGCGCTTTGCGTAGAGCACCCGCGGGAGCACGAGCAGGATCCTGCCGTCCTCCGCGTCGAGCGACAGCGTCGGTCCGCTTTCGCCTTTACTCAGCGCCTGCTCGAGCGCGTCGGCGCTCGCCGGCTTCACGAGCCAGCTCACGATCTGACCCCCTTCAAGCGCGACCTCGATACGGACCAGTGAGTTCTCAGCCACCGGAAACCACCTCTGTGAGGACGCCGTGGACGGCGTCGGGATGGACGAATGCGACCTCGAGCCCGTACAGCCCGCGGCGGGGAACCACATCGATGAGGTGCGCGCCGACCTCGGAGAGCTCGCGCAAGGTCGACTCCACGTCGTTGGTCTCGAGCGCGACGTGATGCATGCCGGGACCTCGACGCGCGAGGAAGCGACCAACGGGGGTGTCCTCCCCGGTCGGAGCGAGCAGCTCGACGCGACCGGCGCCGACAAGCAGCGCGGCGGCCTCGACCCCCTGGCTGGCCAGCTCGTCGCGATGCTCCACTCGCGCGCCAAACAGCCGCTCGTAGGTCGTGATCGCCTCATCGAGGTCTCTGACGGCGACGCCGACGTGGTGGATTCCGCACAGGTTCACGCGGGCGATGCTAGCGGCGCGCCGGGCGTACCCGGCTTCGAAGCTTAGTGCTTCCCACCGTAAATACGCTCGTGGTTCGCGGGCAAAAACCGAGCAGGCCTAGGACGCAGGGAGCGTTCATACCCAAAGGTATGGACGCGACCGAGGACGACGGCATGCGAAGCGTTTGCAGCCGCGCGAAGCGTGGGCGTATTTGCGGTGGGGAGCACTTAGTCCCGCATGGGAAGAGCGCGCACCGTCCCGATCGTCTCGGAGGAGCGCGACTCGGGCTTGGTGTCCACGAGCAGCGCCTCGAGCTCCGCACGATCGAGCGTCTCCTTCTCGAGCAGCGCCTCGGCAACGCGATCGAGCACGGCTCGATGCTTCACAAGGAGTCGCTGCGCCTCGTCGTAGGCGCCGTCCGTGAGCCGTGCCTGCTCCGAGTCGCGCATGCGCTTGGTCTCTTCCGAGAGCGCGTAGTTGTCTGCGCGCATGGTCCTCGACGGCGCAATCTCGGACATTCCGAACTCGAACACCATCGAGCGGGCGATGGCCGTGACACGCTCGAGGTCGTTCGCAGCACCGTTCGTGATCCGTCCGAACACGACCTGCTCGGCAGCGCGGCCGGAGAGGAAGACCATCATCAGGTCGACGAACTCCTCGCGCGTATGCAGGTAGCGATCCTCGGTCGGCATGTTGAGCGTGTACCCGAGAGCCTGTCCGCGAGAGACGATCGTCGCCTTCTGCGCGGGGAAGAGCTCACCCACGAGATGCGACATGACGGCATGTCCGGCCTCGTGGTACGCGAGAATCCGCTTCTCCTTCTCGGAGACGACGCGCCGCTGCTGGAGTCCGGCGACGATCCGCTCCATTGCCGCCTCGAAGTCCGATTGCCGGATGTACTGAGCGCCAGAACGGGCGGCGAAGATCGCCGCCTCGTTACAGAGGTTTGCGATGTCGGCGCCGGTGAGGCCGGAGGTCTGCCTGGCGACGCGCTCGAGATCGACGTCCGCTGCAAGCGGCTTGCCTCGGGTATGCACGCCGAGAATCTGCTCCCGGCCCGCGACGTCCGGCGGCGCGACGTTCACCTGCCGATCGAAGCGACCGGGCCGGAGAAGTGCCGAATCGAGGTCCTGGAGCCTGTTCGAGGCAGCCATGACAATGACCTCGTCACGGGCGCTGAACCCGTCGAGCTCCACGAGGAGCTGGTTCAGGGTCTGATCGTGCTCACGGTGGAAGCCGCCTCCCGAGCGTGCGGCCCCGACCGCGTCGAGCTCGTCGATGAAGACGATCGCAGGCTCGTGCTTGCGTGCTTCCTCGAAGAGCTTGCGGATGCGAGCAGCCCCGAGGCCGGCGAACATCTCGACGAAAGAAGAGGCGCTCGCGGAATAGAAGTTGGCGCCGGATGCGCTCGCGACTGCCTTTGCGAGCAGCGTCTTTCCGGTCCCGGGCGGGCCGTGCAGGAGAATCCCGCGCGGGACGCGGGCACCAACCCGCTCGAACCGCTTGCGGTTGCGGAAGAAGTCGACGACTTCCTGGAGCTCTTGCTTCGCCTCGTCGAGCCCGGCGACGTCGTCCCACGCAACCTCCACCTGCGAACCCTTGACGACAGGGGCGGGCTTCGCGCGCGGCATGAAGCGAATCGTCCAAATGAGAAGGGCGATCACGATCCCGAAGAAGACGATCGGAAGCCAGGTGATCAGCTGGTACTCGAAGTCGCCCACGCCCCCTGCCTATCGGCAGAGAAGCGCTGCTCCTCAAGGGATCTAGCGCTCTTCGGGAATCGTCTCTTCGAGCGCGAGGCAGGCGTCGCGGGCTGCATTCGCGACCTCGACCTGATCCGCCGAGGGCTCCGCGGTGGAGAAGCGGCGCTGGAGCTCGAAGCCGGGTCGCGCAAGCGCGCGAGCAAGCGGATTCTGTGGATTCCTGAGCATCCAGCCGAAGACCTCGACGGAGGCCCCGACTGCGACCGTGGTTCCGAGCAGTCGCGCGGCGCTCCGCGCCGGTGCCGGCGCCTTACCGGCGGCCACGTTTGCCGCGACGGACGCGACGACGAGCGGTCCGATGAGCTGCGACCCGCAGCGGGGATGCTCCTTCGGCGCCGTCTCGCCGTTCTCGTACGTCCCGATCGAGACGTGCTCCGCACCGTGGTAGGCAGCAAGTTCAGGTCCTCGCAGCGCGAGCCCCGCCGGAATGAGGGCAACCGCACCGGCGAGCGCCTCCCGACCTCCCGCGGAGAGCCGGCGACTCCGTCGTACCCCGCGGGTGAGAATCGTCGAGGCAGCGATTCCTCCGATCACGGCCGGTCGCTCGAACGGGAAGCGGGCTTGCGGGACCGCCCGGCGGACGATCGGTAGGAGTGCGAATGCCTCGGCGAGACGGAGTGGTCCACGAAGGACCGGCGTTTTCACGAGCTGGCCAAAGCGGGGCTTGCGTCCAGAGGCGACATGAAGCGTCCCATCGTCGTCGCGCACCGCACAGCCCCACGCCGTCGGGCCGTGCACAAGCACCCCGTTTTGCAGAGCCATCCCGCCGAGCCGGATCGTCTCCATGAGCAGAGGGTAGCGGCGGGATCGGCTCCGGTATCACCCCTGCTCGGCTCCGCCCTCGGCCGCCTCGGCGGCGTCAGGTGCGGGCAGCGAGCTCTCTGAGCGCGTCCTGCAGCTCATCGGCCGCCGGCCCGCGCTCGACCTTCCGGCCGTCGAGCTCGACCCACGGCAGGACCTCTCGTACGGACGAGGACGTGAACGCCTCTTCCGCACCGAGCAGCGCGCCTATCGAGTACGCACCTTCCTCGACCGAGTAGCCGAGAGCCGGTGCGAGCTCGAGCAACGCCGCGCGTGTGACCCCGGCGAGAATGCCGAGGTCGAGCGAGGGGGTGAAGAGCGTGCGGTGACGTCGCCACCAGACATTCGTCACCGTCCCCTCGAGCACGATCCCGTCGGCATCAACAAAGATCGCCTCGTCGGCCCCACGACGCTTGGCCTCGGCCTCGGCCGCGATGTTCACGGCGTAACTCGTGGACTTCACGCCGGGGAGAAGCCAGGGCGCCGTCGCGCGGACGCCGAGCAGCGAGACGCCGTGCACTCCGCGTGACCTCGCTTCGTCGATCCACGAGGGAATCGGGCTGAGCAGAGCAAGACCGGTCGCGTGGCCATCGGTGGTACCTCCCGTCCAGACGAGCCGGAGCACGGCGTCGTACCCGGAGGCGTGCGGGAGGACGAGCGCCGCCAGCTCCTCGATCTCCGCTCGCGGTACCGTTGGCAGCTCGATGTAGCTCGCCGAGGTCTCGAGTCGGTCGAGATGAGCTCCGAGCCGGAACGGCCGGCCGGCGTAGACACGAAGCGTCTCGAACGCCGCTCGACCGCGCAGGACCGCATCGTCGTCCGCCCGGATGACCGGCTCGTCCGGCTCGCACAGGCCTCGGCCCGTCACGGCAACCGCGATGAGGCTCACTGCGCTCTCACGGGTAGTGAGTAGGGCGCGCCGATCGCGTCCAGCAGCGGGCGGGCTTTCGTCCACGATTCATCGACTTCGGCCGGCGCTTCCGAGTCCCAGACGACCCCGCCACCGACCCAGAGATGGATGCGGCCTACGGCAATCGCGAATGTCCTGATCGTGAGCGCGAGGTCGAGGTCGCCGTTCCCGTACACGCGGCCGAGAGCGCCCATCGAGGCGCCGCGGCCGACGGGCTCGAGCTCGGCTATGAGATCGACTGCGGCGATCTTGGGCGCCCCGGTGACCGAGCCGCCGGGAAACGTCGCCTCGAGCAACTCGGCGAGCCCCACGTCGTCACGCAACGTGCCCTCGACCATGGAGACCATGTGCTCGACGCCCGCGAGCGCGCGGGTGGACATGAGCTCGGGCCAGCGCACCGATCCTGCTTCGCAGACACGAGAGAGGTCGTTCCGCTCGAGGTCGACGATCATCACGTGCTCCGCGGCGTCCTTCTTCGATTCGGAGAGCTCGTCGGCGTCGCCGAGCGGGCGCGTGCCCTTGATCGGCATCGTCCACACCCGCCGCCCGCGGCGTGAGAGGAAGAGCTCCGGCGAGGCAGAGACGACAGCCCAGCCGTCGCCCACGAACGGCTCGGGGTGAAGAGGCCGAAGCTGCTCGAGCTCCGCGGCCAGGACGGAGGGCTCACCTGCAAACGGCGCGGACAGATGCTGCACGACGTTGACCTGATAGACGTCGCCGCGTGCGATCGCGTCGCGCACGTGCTCGACCGCGGCCTCGTACTCGGCGTCAGTCCACGTCGCCTCCCACGCCCCGACGACGAAGCCCTTGTAACGATCAGTTACAAGGGGGTGATCGCGCTCTCTCAGGCGGATACGGCACGCCGCGAGCGGGACGGGACATGGCTCGGGTGGCGGAGGCGACGAGCCGCGGCGTAGCGCCTGCGAGAGCCCGTAGCCGAGGAAGAGATCGGCAACGAGATGCTCACCCCCGGGGACGAAGAACCCCTCTCCGCGCAGCCACTCCTCGACACGTCCGAACGCACCCGGCTCGTCGAGCTCGAGCGTCGGCGGGTCAGCCATGAGCCGGATTCCGAACGAGCTCTGACAGCTCCAGGTACGCCGCGGGCGGGTCGTCACGCCAGAAGATCGCGCTCCCCGCGACGAAAAGATCTGCGCCCGCTTCCCGCGCGGGCCCGATTGTCGTCGCGTTGATTCCGCCATCCACCTGGATGCGCACGTTCTCGGGCAAGAGCTTGCGGAGCCGCTCGATGCGCCCAACCGACTCCGGCATGAACTCCTGTCCGGAGTAGCCGGGATGGATCGACATGCAGAGAACGAGATCGGCGCCCTCGGCAGCCACAACCGCGTCCTCTACCGAGGTCTCGGGGTTGAACGCGAGCCCGACACCGAGGCCGAGGCCTCGCGCATGCGCGACTGCGCGCGCAGGTGAGTCGCAGGCTTCGACGTGAAAGGTGACGCTTGCGCCTCCCGCTTTCGCGACCGCCTCGAAGTGGCGTTCCGGCTCGGCCACCATGAGGTGGCAGTCCAGCGCGCCGCCCCAGCCGCGCATCAGCGGCGCGAGGGACGCGAGCACGACGGGTCCGATGGTGATCTCCGGGATGAAGTGGCCGTCGCCGGCGTCGAAGTGGAACACGCGCGCCCCGGCTCCGACGAGCGCGGCAACCTGCTCTCCAAGCTGCGAGAAGTCCGCCGCATAGAGCGACGGCTCGACCTCGACCTCGCGCGCAACCTCGACCCAGGGCATCGGCGGTCACGCTAAACGAACGCTGACCCCCTCTGTAGAGTTGCGCGCCGACGTGGCCACGGACGTCGAGCGAGAGAAGCGGCTGGCCGGCGAGGCGGCCGCTGAGCTGGCCGAGAGCGGGATGACGGTCGGCCTCGGGACCGGATCGACGAGCACGTACTTCGTCGAAGCGCTTGCCGCGCGCGGTCTTGACCTCCGCTGCGTCGCGACATCGCTCGCGACGGAGCAGACCGCGCGTACCCTCGGTTTCGACATTGTCCGCTTCGAGGGGCCGGACTCCCCCCTCCGGCTCGATCTGGCGGTCGACGGCGCGGACCAGGTGGCTGTCAACGGCTGGATCGTGAAGGGCGGCGGCGGTGCCCACACGCGCGAGAAGTTGGTGGCAGCGGCTGCGGATCGTTTCGTCGTCGTCGTGTCCTCCGACAAGCTCGTCGAGCGGATCGCGGCTCCGATTCCGCTCGAGTTGCTCTCTTTCGGGCTGGGCGCGACGCTGGCACGACTCGGCTCGGCGGAACTTCGCGACGCCCCGCCGACTCCCGACGGCGGCGTCCTCGCGGACTGGGTCGGAGACGTGGGTGAGCCCGCGAAGCTGGCTCTCGAGCTTGCGGCCACGCCGGGAGTCGTCGAGCACGGACTCTTCTCGCAGGAGCTTGTCGCGGAGGTGCTGGTGGGTCGGGAAGACGGGGTGGAGCGACTCGGTCGCGGTGGCTGAGATCTAGGCGTCCGCGGTATAGAGCGCGCCGGGAAACTCCCCGACGAGCGGTCGTGTCTCCTCGCTCGCGGTCAAGTGGTAGAGGTGGCTCGTGCCGCCGATCACGCCGGCGCCGACGTACTCGTTGAAGTCACGCGTCAGGCTGCGGATGACGAGCCCGTGCTCCGTGATCGCCTGCTGCGCGAGACGCGCCGCGCCGGGTCGCTTCGAGCCGAACGACAGAAACACGTCGCCAGCACCCGCGAGAGCCTCCGCGGCACGCGAGAGAAACAGCCGAACCGCGGGGATCGTGTAGGGCGGATCCGTGACGATCGTGTCGAACCCGCCGACGAGCTCTTCCGGCAGCCGAACGCGCAGATCGTGCTCTACGCAAACCCAGGGGAACGGCGCGGCCGCTAGCCCCTCGCGCACGAGCGCCAGGATGCGCTCATCCACGTCCAGCGCCACGAGCCGAGCGATCGTCGTCTCCGAGCCAAACTCACGAACGACGCTCGCAATCGCGAGCGAGACGAGATCGTCGTCGCCGAGGAGCAGAACGCGCTTGCCGACGAGCGCGCCCGCCGCATGTAGGGCGAGAACGCGCCTGATCTTGGTCTCGACCGTGCAGTGGCACTGATCGAGCTCGAGGCGTGGAGGAGGCGCGGCACGCGCCAGTCGCGCCACGTCGCGGACAACCGCATGCAGCTCGTCGGAGATGACGACCGAGCGGCCGCCGCAGCGCCGACACGCCGCGGACGAGGGAAGCGAGAGCTCCCCGTGAGCGAACAGCGCTCGCCCGGCATCGGTCAGCCGAGCCGGCCTCTCCTCTGCGACGACGGCGCGCTTGCGAAGCTCGCCGCAGACCGAGGCGACAATCGGCACCGGCAACTCCGTTGCTCGGCTCACTCGCCGGATCGAGACCGGCTCGAGGCGAGCGAGAGTCGCGATGACTGCGTCGACCCCGCGCTCGCCTTCCGCCAGCCCGACGGCAGCCGCGACGTCGCGGACGATCCGCCGGGGACGAGCGCTCGGCTCAGCCAACGGCTCGGGGAGCCGGGGACGAGCGCTCGGCTCAGCCAACGGCTCGGGGGATCGTGATCGTCCGAGCGCGCTCGGCGTCGAGCCGCTCGCCGAGCGTGCTCGTGGCGGCCTCGGCATCGATGTCGCCGTACGAGAGCAGATCGACATTCGCAAGCCCGTACTCAGGCCACGTGTGGATGCTGAGATGCGACTGTGCGAGCAAGAGGACGCCGGTCACGGCGCCGTTTGGGAAGACGTAGAACTCCTCGCCGACGACGTTCGCGCCGCCGGCGTCAGCCGCCGCCAGCAGGGTCTCGCGAACGTGCTTGAAATCGGTGAGCACAAACGGACGGCGTACCCAGACGTCGAGCGCATACAAGTTCATCGATCCCGGGCGAATCGGGTGCTGCTGGAGCCGAAGGCTCCGACCTTCGTGCGGTACGGACACAGCTCTCCTTTGGTTCGAAAGCAGAGTTTCGAGGCAGAGTCATGGCACCGGCGCCGCGCGCGCAGGATCTGTCCGCGCCATACGGGGTTAGATCCCGGACGATTCGATCAGGTGTGACTTACGCGTCGCCGGAGAAGGGCGTGACGGACACAGTCATATGACGCACCTCCTTCGGCTCGCTGACCGCAGCAGGGTAGCGGCGTCGGCCCGGTGCGTCAACGAGACGATCAGCCGAGCAAGGAGCGCGCGACATGGCGCAGCATGTGGACGCCCGCCTCGAGGTCGTCCACTGCAATGCGCTCGTTTGCGGAGTGAATGAGCTTCGTCGCGACCTCCGTGTCCATCTCCTTCACCGGGAAGAAACCATGCGCGACGGTGCCATACGCCTCGCGCAGGAAGTGACTGTCGGTGAATCCGGGACACGCGATCGGAGCGAGGGCGGCACCCGGCTCGAGCTCCTCGACGAACGATTCGAGCGCGTCCCAGAGCGGCGTGTCGAGCGCCGAGCGCGTCCCTCCCACCGCCTCGAGCCACTCGAGCTCGTAGTCGCCCTCCCCGAGCGCGGCTCGGATGAGCGGCTCCGCGTCGGCCGGCGTCTGCTCCGGTGGGAGGCGGCAGTCCACGATGATCTCGCAGACGGCGGGAATCACGTTCCGCTTGCCGGAGGCCTCGATCATCGTCGGCGCCAGCGTCAGGGCAAGGAGCGGCTCGACGAGCGCGCCGAGCAACGGGTTCAACTCGTTCGCGCGGGCGATCGCCTCGTCTGCGGGCGGAGCCTCGCCGAGCACCGCCTCGAGAAAACCGCGCGCCTCCGGAATGAGCTCCTTCGGCGGATCGAATGCCGCAAGCGCGGAGATGTACCTCGATGCCTTGACGAGCGCGTTGTCGGCGATTCCGGGCATCGACGCGTGGCCGCTGCGCCCTAGGACGCGCAGCCGGAACGGAGCAGACATCTTCTCCGCCGTCGCGCACAGGTAGACCGGCCGCCCACCCAGCTCGAGCCGCTCGCCACCGCCCTCGTTGACGGCGTAGTCGCAGCGGGCGGCGTCGGAATGCGCCTCGACGAGCCAGCTCAAGCCGAACCCGGCGCCCACTTCTTCGTCTGCCACAACGAGGAGAACCAGGTCGCCCGCAGGCGTGAAGCCCTCCCGCACGAGAGAGGCAAACGCGACCGCAGACGCCGCGACCTGCCCCTTCATGTCGAGCGCGCCTCGTCCCCAGATCTCGCCATCCACGAGGTCGCCCGACCACGGGTCTCGTTCCCACTCCGCCGGATCGGCGAGCACGGTATCCGTGTGGCTCAGGAACGCGAGCGACGGGCCGTCGCCACCCGGAATGCGCGCGACGAGATTCGCGCGCTCCGGGACGCGTGCGATCAGCCCGCTGGAGATCCCGTCTCGCTCCAGGTACCGGGCAAGCAGCTCGGCCGCTTGCGTCTCGTTCCCGGGCGGGTTGACCGTGTCCAGCCGAAGCAGATCCTGGAGGAGCTCGGTCGCCTCCAAGCGGAGAGTCTGCTCCTGTACGGCCATTTAGGAACCCGCTTTCGAGAGCGCGGTGAGAGCGTTCCTCACTTCCCAGAGCTCCGGAAACGACGTCTTCGTGACGAGCCGTCCGAGCAACTCGACCGGCGTTCCCTGCGTCCCGACGACCGAGTCGCCAATCACCCGAGCGACGACCTGGTAGTGCCGCATGCGCCAGAGCTGGGCCTGCTCGTCGAGCTCGATCAGAGCCTCCGCGAGCTGGTAGAGCTGCTCGTGGTCCCGGCCCTGGACGTAGAGCTCAGTCAAAGATAGACCGGCCACGCGCCGAGCCGCGTGAAATGCCTGCCCGAGCCGCGGGAAGATACGCCTGAGCTCGTTCCAGCCCGGCGAGTCGAAGCCCGATCCGTGTCCCAGCACCTGGCGGATCTCCTGGTACTCCCACGGCGACATGTGCTCGAGCATCTCGAGCTGCGGGATGAGGAAGCGGATGCAGAGCGTTGCGCGCTTCAGGAGGCGAAGAGCACCTAGCAGCTCGCCCTCCTCGATCAGTCGCGCGGCTTCTTCCGCGTCGTTCCAGCTCAGCTTCAACCAGAGCTCGGAGGTCTGGTGCGTGACCTGGAAGAGCAGCTCGTCGCGGTGTACCCACTGGTCGCTGCCCTTTTGGAGGGCGAGCAGCTCGTCGGTCGCGATGTAGCGCTCGTAGTCGGACGCCGCAGCACCCGGGAGGATCGGCTGTGAGTAGTCCTCGGCCTCGTCCATCGGCTCTTGAGCCTCGTGAGCCGCCATGCCCGGAGCATACTTCGCCGCGTGGGAGACCTCTTTGCCGATGCGGCTCAGAAGCTTCAGGCTGCGAACGCGCCGCTTCCGGCGCGGCTGCGACCGCGAACGCTGGATGAGCTCGTGGGCCAAGAGCATGTCCTCGGCGAGAGCTCGGCGCTCCGGCTCGCGATCGCCGAGGATCGGATCCCGTCGCTGATCGTC
>JACCVK010000288.1 GCA_013698195.1 Actinomycetota bacterium
GGACGACTCAGTCGAGCTCTTCGCTCAGCGAGCGCGCCTCCTGCACCCGGCGTTCGAGATCGGCGCGTCGAACGAGGAGGACGTGCGAGAGATCTGCCGGCGTGTCGACGGGCTGCCACTGGCGATCGAGCTCGCCGCTGCGCGAATCCGGGTTCTCCCACCCCGCGAGCTGCGGGAGCGGCTCGACGACCGGCTGAGCCTCCTCACGGGTGGGCCGCGCGACCTTCCTGCCCGCCAGCAGACCCTCCGGGAGACGATCGAGTGGAGCGTCAACCTGCTCGAAACGCACGAGCGAGAGGTGCTCGCGCGGCTCGCGGTCTTCCCCGGCGGGGCGGCGCTTCGGAGTGCGGAGACCGTCTGCGGGGCGAATGTCGACACCTTGGGCTCGCTCGTCGACGACCACCTCGTCGACAGAGATCAGTCGGCTCGGGAACCAGAGCCACGATTCCGCATGCTGGAGACAATTCGCGAGTACGCCTTCGAGCTCCTCGGCGACGAGCGACCGAAGATCGAGCTGGCGATGGCCCGGCACCTGGCGGATCTGGTCGACGCGGTCGAGCTCGAAGCGCGCGTCTCAGCCGAAGCCTTGTCGAGGCTCGATCCGGAGATCGACAACGTGCGGGTCGCGCTCGATGCCTGTGCTCGGTTTGGAGACGCGGAGCTCGGGCTTCGGCTAGCAGGAAGCCTGTGGCGCTACTGCTGGGTGCGGGGGATTGCCGCCGAGGGGTTGCAGCGGATCGAGCAGGCTCTGACCGCGGGTGGGGCGCAGGCAACCGTGCCACGCGCGCGAGCACTGCAGGGCGGGGCGGGGCTTGCCTGGAGCCTCGGCGACTTCGCGCAGGCGAAAGGGCTTGCTCACGAGGCGCTCGTGGTTGCGGCGGAGGCAGGCTCGCTGTGGGACGAGATGGCCGCCAACACCGTTCTCGGCGTCGTGGCGAACAACGAGGAGGACAGGGAGGCGGCTCGCACCCATCATCGGCGGAGCATCGAGCTCGGAGAGCGACAAGGCCTCGAGCCGCTCGCGCAGAAGCTGAACCTCGCCATCGTCGCGCTCGACTCGGGCGAGCCCGAGGAGGCGAAGGCCCTCCTGGAAGACGTGCTGGACCATCACCGGGCGGCCGGCAACGTGCAGGGAATGGGGTTCGCTCTGCTCAACCTCGGTGTGGCTCACCACGCGCTCGGCGATCACAAGGGCTCGTTACAGGTGTTTCAGGAGGCGCGGGATCGCTTCGAGGCGGTCGGCTTCCGCGCCCACGTTGCGCATGCGACCCAAGGCTTCGCGGCCTTCGAGGCGAGCGAAGGCCGCTTCGAGAGAGCGGCTCGGTTGCTCGGGTCGGCTCGCGTCGAGCTGGACGAGACCGGCTCGCCAGAGAACGACTTCGCCGGCGAGATGGTGGCCTGGACGAAGCAGCGCGCGCGGGAGGCCCTCGGCGACGAGGCGTTCGAGGCCGCATACGCCGCTGGCAGCCTCGCTGAGTACTAGGGAACGTCTGGGAAGAACTCGCCTTGCCCGTGCACGGGCGGGGCGCCGTAGATAAAGAGCACGAGCTCCTCGTCGCCCGCGTTGCGGAGCTGGAGGACCGTGCCGACTTCGACGACGACGACGCCGCCGCGTTCGACGACGTGGCGCTCTGGAGGATCCCCGAGATCCACCGTGAGCGTGCCGTCGAGCACGACGAAGACCTCCTCCTGTGCGAGATCCTTGTGACGTCTGCCGCGCGCATCCGGCGGGTAGCGCCAGATGTTCGCGCGCGACTCGCTGAGCGCGTCGGAAAGCGCGGCGATCGTCCGCGGATCGTCGTCCCCGCGCGGCACCCACTTGACCTCGGACTGGCGAAAGATCGTGTAGCCCACGCCGGCAGTATCGCCTAACTCCCGCCTGTTCGAAGCTCGTGCGCAAGCGTACGATCGGTACCCATGACCGGCGCCATCTCCGGCCGCGACGCCGAGCTCGCCGAGCTTCAGACCTTCCTCGCAGGCGTTCCCGAGGCTGCGGCTGCGCTCGTCCTCGAAGGCGAGGCTGGCATGGGGAAGACCACGCTCTGGCGAGCAGGCATTGCCGCCGCCGAAGGAAGCGGGTTGCGCGTTCTCCAGGCAACTCCGGCAGAAAGCGAGACGACGCTCTCCTTCTCCGGAATCGGAGACCTGCTCGATCCGGTCCTCGACACAGCGCTCGATCCGCTGCCTCCCGCACAACGACGCGCGTTGTCTCGTGCGCTGGTTCTCGAGGAGGACGACGGCCCCGCGCCCGACCCGCGCGCGATCGGGGTTGCGTTGCTCTCTTTGATTCGCGGGCTTGCCGAGGCGGCTCCGGTCCTGTTGGCGATTGACGACGCGCAGTGGCTCGACGTCGCCTCCTCGGGCGCGCTTGCTTATGCGGCGCGGCGGCTGCGGGAAGAGCGCGTCGGCATGCTGCTCGCGAAGCGCTCCGGCATGGAGGCACGGCTCGTGTCCGAGCTTCGGCAAGCTCGCGACGATCGCTTCCACGACGTTCAGGTCTGCCCGGTCGGGCTGGAGGCACTGCATCGCATCGTGGAGACGCACCTCGACGTCATCATGGCTCGGCCGCTTCTCGTCGAGGTGCACGACGCCTCGGGCGGCAACCCGTTCTACGCGCTCGAGATCGTCCGCAGCCTGCGCCGAACAGGGGCGCGCGTGGAGGCCGGTCGACGGCTTCCCGTACCGCAGGTGCTCCGCGAGCTCGTTACGGGACGCTTGGCGGAGCTGCCTGCGGAGAGCCGAGAGTGCTTGCTTGCTGCGTCGGCGCTCTCTCCGCCGACGGTGGATTTGGTCGAGGCGGCAACGGGAGTGCCGTTCAGATCCGGGCTCCTGCCGGCCGTCGACGCGGGTGTCGTCGAGCTCAACGAGGGTCGCATCCGGTTCACGCATCCGCTGCTCGCTGCGAGTGCCTACGAATCGGTCGACGCCGGTCGCCGAGCCCAGGTGCACCGGCGCCTCGCCGAGCTCGTCGAGGATCCAGAAGCGCGCGGACGACATCTCGCTGCATCGGTCTTCGAGCCGGACGCAGACGCCGCCGACGCGCTCGCGGAAGCCGCTGCCAGGGCGTTGGCGCGCGGTGCGCCGAGATCGGCGGCTTTGCTACTCGAGCGCTCGGCCACATTGACCCCTGAGGGGAACGAGCGAGTCGAG
>JACCVK010000291.1 GCA_013698195.1 Actinomycetota bacterium
CGCTCGGCGGCTGTCTCTTCGAGTGCCGCTGCGCGCTCGATCGTCACGCCGCCGACGCCCGGGTACTGGAGGGCGAACCAGCGGAGGATGCTCGCTTCGCGACCAGCCTGCTCGGCATCTTCGAGAGACGCTCCGGCCAGGCGCCTGGTGTCGAGAAGAAAGGCCAAGTGAGGCCGCGCGACACGGTCGCCCGCGATGGCCAGCGCGAGCGTCGTCAGGAGCTCGAGCCCGTCCTCGTCCACGGGTGCGTTGACGAGCTTCCACGTGTCCTCGAGCGAGAGACGACGGCCGCGCTCCCAGAGACGTCGCTGCACCGCGTCGAGCCTGAGCCTGATCGGTTGGAGCGACTCGACGGCGAGCCAGCTCTCGTGCGCCCATTCGCGAATCGCGACGCGATGCCAAGCGGCGAGCGCGGCATCGAGGTAACGCGGGTCGTCCACGCCGAGATCGGACAGTCGCGGGCGGATCCTGGCCTCGTCCACTCTCCGGTAGCCGCGGTGCCCTCCGGGTAGCTCGACATGTGGCTCGAGCCCCGACTCGACGAGCTCCGCGTCGGCTTCGCCCCAGCCGAGGCCGGCGAGCACGCCGACATGCCCGCGCTCGACAAGTCCAAACCGGCCGGCACGACCAGCGATCTGCGCGAGCTCCCACGCCAGCAGCGGCCGCCTCGACTCCCCGTCGAACTTCGTCGTCTCGGCAAAGAGCAGGGTCTCGCAGGGAAGATTCACCCCGTGCCCGAGGACGTCCGTCGCGACGCACACGTCCGCGGCCCCGGAAAGGAAACGGTCGATCTCTTCGCGCCGCGAGGCGAGCGGCATTGCGCCGTAGAGGACGGCAACCCGGCCCGGATGGCGTCGGTTTACCTCCCCCGCGAGCGCGAGCACCGCGCGACGGCTGAATGCGACGACGACTGTGCCGGTCCGAAGCGACGCAAGCGTCCGCTCGCCGACGAAGTCGAGTGGAAGCTTCCGCTCGAAGACCTTGAGCTCTGCCTCCGGGAACGCACGCTCGACGAGCGGAAGAGCGTCCAGGGCGCCGAGCAAGAGGATCTGCCTGTACTCACCGCCGAGTAGGAGCCGAGTCCACGCTGAACCTCGCTCCTCGTCGTCAGCCCATTGCACCTCGTCGAGCACGAGCAACTCGCCCGCTTGGGGGGCCATCTCCACCGTGGAAGCGATCACCGGTGCGTGGTCGTTGATCCGCTCCTCGCCGGTGACGAGGCCGACCTTGTCCGGACCGAGCCGCTCGCCGAGCCGGAGGTGCGCCTCCTGCGCCAGCATCCGCAGCGGCCCCGCATAGACGCCTCGGCCGACGGCAGCGAGCTCCTCGAGTGCGGCGTACGTCTTCCCCGAGTTCGTCGGACCGAGGTGCGCGACGACCCGTTGAGGCGGCACGATCCGCGCTGGGAGCGAGATCTCGATCCGGCGCTCGGCCTGCTTGACCGCCTGCGCAGGCTTGCGCGCGCGCTCGGCGCGGCTCGGCCGCTTCTGTCGTCCGCGTGGTGGGTGCCGGTGCCTCATCGGTCAACCGTAGCGGCCGCCGGCAAGGGAAAAGCGGGCGCGCGAGTCCGCCGCCGCCGAACTCCGGGCGTTAGACGCGAAGGAACTTGCGGAGCGTCAACCCGGAGCCGAGCGCCCCGATCCCGAGTCCGACCATGAGCAAGATCAGCGACGTCCACATGAAGGGCATCGCCTGCACCTCGGCACTCGTGCGGTCGTTCGGGAGGATCGACGGGACGGCGATCTCGCGACCGAGGAAGAGCAGGAGAATCGCTGCGAGCGACCCGACCAAGCCGGTCATCAGGCCTTCCAGCATGAACGGCCCGCGCACGAACCAGTTCGTCGCGCCGACGAGCTTCATCACCTCGACCTCCCGTCGTCTGGCAAAGATCGACAGGCGGATCGTATTCGCGATGTCGATGGTGGAAGCAACGAGCAGGACGACGATCGCGATCAAGAAAACGATCTGGATTCCGCGCGCAAGCGCAAGGATGCGCTTCGAGACCTCCTGGCCCCAGGTCACCTCGTCGACCGCGGCGAGCTTCGCCTGCTGGATGTCCAGCGCGATCGTCTCCGTGTCCTCGCCCTTGGTCGGGACGATGTCGAAGGAAGCGGGCAACGGGTTCGACGCCAGATTCCTGGTCAGCTCAGGCGAGCGCTTCTCCATGATCTTGAGCGCCTCGTCCTTGGTGATGAACTTCACGCCGCCGGACTTCACCAGCGCGTGCGACTCGAGAAACGTCCGCAAGTCGTTGATCTGCCTCGGAGTCGATTCGTCCTTGATGAACGTATGAACGGCAAGTTCCTTCTTCTTCGAGTCCGACCAGGACACGAGCCAGGTGCCGAGGCCGATGAACACGCCGAGCAGGAACATCCCGACGAGCACGGTCACAACGGCTGCGAGCGTCGTCGACTTGTTCGCGCCGATCGAGCGGAGCGCCTCCGAGGTCAGAAGCCTGAAGCGCGTCATTCGGAGCCGTATCCGCCGCGGCGCTCGTCCCGGACGAGCTTTCCGTCCTCGAGCGCGATCACGCGCTTGCGCATCTTGTCCACCATCTCACGGTCGTGCGTGACCATGAGGATCGTCGTGCCCGTGCGGTTGATCTGGTAGAGGAGCTGCATGATCCCGACGGACGTGTCGGGATCGAGGTTGCCGGTCGGCTCATCGCAGACCAGGAGCGGCGGATGGTTGACGAAGGCGCGGGCAATCGAGACCCGCTGCTGCTCTCCGCCGGAGAGCTCCTCGGGCCGGGAGCCCATCTTGTGCGCGAGGCCGACCATGTTCAGCACCTCTGGCACCTTCTTGCGGATCTGCGCGCTCGACTCGCCCTGGACGCGGAGGGCATAGCCGATGTTCTCCGACGCCGTTCGATTGGGGAGAAGCTTGAAGTCCTGGAACACGCAGCCACAGTTCCGGCGTAGATGCGGAACCTTCGAACGCTTGAGTCGCACGAGGTCGCGGCCGCCGACGACGATGCGACCGGAGGTCGGCTCGAGCTCCTTCAGGATCAGTCGGATGACCGTGGACTTGCCGGAGCCCGAGGCGCCGACGACGAAGACGAACTCGCCTTTCCCGATCGTGAAGGACACCCGATCGAGCGCGACGACGCCCGGCTCGTAGACCTTGCGGACGTCCTCGAAGACGATCATCTCCGAGCCGCTCTGGTCCGCCGTCGTTTCCTCCGGCGTCTCGAGCGACTGGACTTCCGGCTCGGCGATCGCCGTCATCTTTGTGTTTGTCGCGAGAGAGGCATCGAGTTACCCAGTGGTTTACCCAGTGGCCAATGAAGATTCATGAGCGCTGATGCAGTCCCCACAGGCTGCTCCGGCTCGTAGAAGGCGAGGATTCTACCGGACATTCCGGCGGACCCTCTAGAGCACTTTCCCGGCGGCCTTCGCCAGCAGGTAGGCGTGGACGAAGTCGTCGATACCGCCGTCGAGCACGGACTGCGTGTTCCCGACCTCGACGTCGGTGCGGTGATCCTTTACGAGTTGGTACGGATGGAGCACGTACGACCGGATTTGACTTCCGAATCCGATGTCCTGCGCTGCTCCCCGCTCTTTGGCGAGCTCGGCCTCGCGTTTCTCCTCCTCGAGCTCGGCGAGACGCGACTTGAGCATGCGCAGGGCGGTTTGCTTGTTGGAGGTCTGCGAGCGCTCGTTCTGGCACTGGACGACGATCCCGGTCGGAATGTGCGTGATCCGCACGGCCGAGTCGGTCTTGTTCACGTGCTGCCCACCAGCGCCGCTCGAGCGGTACGTGTCGATACGGATCTCGGCGTCGTCGATCTCGATGGGCGCGTCATCGGCCAGAAGGGGCGCCACGACGACCTGCGCGAAGGCGGTATGGCGCCGGTGCGCCGCGTCGAAGGGCGACAGCCGCACGAGGCGGTGCACGCCGCGCTCTGCCTTTGCAGTGCCGTACGCGTTCTCGCCGCGCACGGCCACCGTCGCGGACTTGAGTCCCGCTTCTTCACCCGGGCTCGCCTCGAGCATGTCCGTCGCGAAACCGCGGTCCGAGGCCCACCGCAGATACATGCGAAGAAGCATCTCCGCCCAATCCTGCGCATCCGTGCCGCCGGTTCCGGCGTGGATCTCGAGGAGCGCGTCGCCTGCGTCGTAGTTGCCCGTGAAGAGCGCATCCTCTTGCAGGCGCGCGAGCTCGTCCTCGAGCGGACCGAGCTGCCCGGCAACGTCGTCCTCGAGCGTCGGCTCGAGCGCGAAGAGCTCGTTCGCGTCCTCGTACTCGCTCCGCAGCCGCTCGTAGCGCTCGAGCCTGCGCGTCAGTCGTGCGTGCTCGGTGGAGATGCGGGCCGCGCCCGCCTGGTCGTCCCAGAATCCCGGTTCGCCCATCGTGTCTTCGAGCTCATCGCGGCGGCGCGTGAGGCGATCGGGGTCAAAGGTAATCACGGACCCAGGCGAGCTGGGCCCCGATCTCCTCGAGTCGCTCGCGAAGCGGCTTGCCGTCGAGCTCGGTCACGCGGGCGATGGTAGCGGGCGCGCTGGCTGAGTCAGGCGGGAGCTAGGCGCCGTGGCAGCGCTTGTACTTCTTGCCCGACCCGCACCAGCAGGGATCGTTTCTGCCGATGTCCTTGTGCTCGTTTACAGCTCGCGACTGAAGCCCGAGCGGTGAGGAGGGCGGCGTGGCCACTGCCGTCGCCGCTGCTCCGGTTCCCGCCGCCGCGATCACATCGGCCCCCGCCGAAATGTCGTGCTCGTAGTGCAGCTCACCGCCGCGCGACTCGACCGGCTCGAGCGCCGGTGGCTCGAGCTCCACGGCGACATGGAAGAGCGTGAAGACCACGTCGTGACGGATCGTCTGCGACAGCTCTTCGAACATGGTGTGGCCCTCGCCGCGATACTCGACGAGCGGATCCTTCTGAGCGAACGCCCGCAGATGAACGCCCTCGCGCAGGTAGTCCATCGACTCGAGGTGCTCGCGCCAGCGCGTGTCGACGACCTGGAGGATCACGTAGCGCTCGATGTCGCGGAGCAGGGCCGACCCGAGCTCTTCCTCACGCTGCGCGTAAGTGTCGACCGCATCGCCGACGAACTCGTCGATCAGAGCCTCGCGGTCGCTCGTGCTCACGCCTTCCTCTGCGAGCTCCTCCATCGTGATGTCGGTGCCGTACAGCGACTGCATG
>JACCVK010000301.1 GCA_013698195.1 Actinomycetota bacterium
GAAGCGAGCGGATCGTCTTCGAGCTCGACCCTCTCGGGACGGCTCGTGTCCACAACGGCGGCGCGATCCACTTCGGACCGGACGGGAAGCTGTTCATCGCCACCGGCGATAACGCTCGCGCGAGGAACTCGGAAGAGTTCACTACCGTCCTCGGGAAGATCCTGCGTATCAACGCGGACGGGTCGATTCCCTCTGACAACCCCTTCGTATCGACGACGACAGGTAAGAACCAGGCGATCTGGGCGCTCGGACTGCGCAACCCGTACACGTTCACGTTTCAGCGAGGCACGACCCGGATGTTCATCAACGATGTCGGGGCTCAAACGTGGGAGGAGATCAACGACGGGATCGCCGGCTCGAACTACGGCTGGCCGGCGACCGAGGGGCCGACGTCGGATCCGCGCTTCCGCGCTCCCCTGCATGCCTACACACATGGGACGACGCCGGACACTGGCTGCGCGATAACCGGGGGCGCGTTCTACAACCCCCTGACCCCGCAGTTCCCGGCCGACTATGTCGGTGACTACTTCTTTGCCGACTACTGCAACGGCTGGATCCGCAAGCTCGATCCGGCCAACGGAAACTCGGTCGTCGGTTTCGCGCAGGGCGCCTGGGCTCCGGTCGACCTCGCGCTCGGGCCGGACGGCGCGCTCTACTTCCTTACCCGCGGTGTTCCGTCCGGCAGGGTATTTCGCATCGCGTATACGGGCAGCCAGGCGCCCGCCATCGGGACTCAGCCTGCGAGCCAAACGGTCAGCATCGGCGCGTCCGCCACGTTCAGCGTGGTGGCGAGCGGGAGTCCTCCGCTCGGGTATCAATGGCAGCGCAACGGCGTCAACATCCCGGGTGCGACCTCCACGAGCTACACGCTCGCCTCTGCGCAGACAGCAGACAACGGCGCTCGCTTCAGGGCTGTCGTGACGAACGGGTTCGGTAGCGCCACGAGTAACGAGGCCGTTCTCACCGTCACTTCCAACCGCCCCCCGACGGCGACCATTACCGCGCCGGCCGCTGGAACGCTCTACCGCGGCGGGGAGACGATCGCCGTCTCGGGCACGGGCACCGATCCAGAAGATGGGACGCTCGCCGGCGCGCGCTTCACCTGGCGCGTCGACTTTCACCACGCAACGCACATCCACCCGCACGTGCCTGCGACGAGCGGCCGGACGACGGGCTCGTTCACGATCCCGACGACGGGACATACGGAGTCCGATGTCTGGTACCGGATCCATCTCACGGTGACCGACTCGGGCGGTCTGTCCTCGTCGACGTTTAGAGACATCAATCCGCGAACGGTGCAGATCACCCTGGCGACCAACCCCACCGGCCTTCAACTCCTGCTTGACGGCCAGCCGGTCACGACACCGCTCTCGTTCACGGGCGTCGTCGGCATCCAGCGTTCGCTCGAGGCCGTCTCGCCGCAGACCGCCAACGGAACCACATGGCAGTTCCAGTCCTGGTCGAACGGCGGGGCGCGAGCGCAGACGATCCCAACGCCCGCGACGAACACGACCTACACGGCCACGTACGCGAGCACCGCGCCTCCGCCTTTCAGCGCCAACGTGGACTTCCAGCCGGCCTCCGCGCCGACCGTGTCCGGGTACGTCGTCGACTCCGGTGCCGTCTACGGGTTGCGAGCGAACGGCCAGACCTACGGCTGGAACGCGGACAACTCCGCTGCTGCATACGACCGGAACTCACCGCGCTCGCCCGACCAGCGCTTCGACACGCTCCTGATGATGCAACGCTTCTCGAACCCGAACGCGTCGTGGGAGATCGCAGTTCCGAACGGGAGCTACCGGGTGCACATCGTCGCCGGTGACGCGGCGTCGACGGGCGGTGCATATCGCATTGCCGCTGAAGGAGTGCTCACGGTGAACGGAACACCCAGTGGGACGACCCGCTGGCTCGAGGGCACTCAGACGGTCTCGGTCGGCGACGGCCGCTTGACGATCTCGAACGGAACCGGCGCCTCGGGCAACAAGGTGTGCTTCCTCGAGATCGTCCGCGTCGGCTAGAAGCGAAGTCCTTCTCCGCGCGCGATCAACTTCACCGTTCGCCAGAGGATGCAGAGGTCGTACCGGGCGAGTCGACTCCCGCTCCAGCTTCGGCACGCCTCCACGTACGCGAGGTCCAGCTCGGCATAGCCCGCAGGCTCGGTCACGCCCTTCTGTACCTGTGCGGAGCCGGTCCACCCGGCCGTGATCTCGTTTCGGTAGTCGAGTCCACCCGCAATCTGGGCTGCAACGAGCGATGGGGGCCACGGCCGCGGTCCGACCAGGCTCATCTCGCCTTTCAAGACGTTCACGAGCTGCGGCAGCTCGTCGAGGTACCACGGCTTGAGGATGTGCCTCCCCGTCCAGGTCAGGTTCTCGGGGTTCACCTCTAGGAGTCGTGCGTGCGCTTCGCCGCCCGCCTGGCTCCCGAGCGCGGCTCGCCGGAGTGTCCGAAATTTCAAGAGGTCGAACTCCTCGCCGCGCGACACGCGCCGCTCGCGATAGAGGAAGGGCCCGCGATCACGACGAGCGACGACCGTGTTGATCGTCATGGCCACGAGCACAAGGACGAGCACGGGGGACAGCAGAGCGAGTAGAAGCACAGAGACGGTCTTGTCCAGGAGCCTCTTGGCGAATGGATAGGGAGCCAGCACAGAGCCGATTCTCATGACAGCGTCGGCTTTCTACGATGCACGAGTGGTCGAGCAGGAGGAACTGCGCGGGTTGTTCGCCCGCTACCCGTCCGGCGTCAGTGTCCTCACTGTCGACGCGGGCGGCCAGCGGCTCGGCCTAACGCTGGGCTCGCTTGTCAGCCTCTCGCTCGATCCGCCGCTCGTCGGCTTCTCGATCTCGCGAGACGCGGCCATGCACGAGCTCCTGCGCGAGGCGGGCGGCGGCGCGCTCTCGCTACTGGCCGCGGGCCAGGACTGGCTCGCGCAGCACTTCGCGCGTGGTGTGCCGCCGATCGCGATGTGGCATGGCATCGGGACCGAACCCGGGGCCAGCGGAGCGCCACTGCTTGTCGGCGCACTCGGCTGGCTCGAGTGTGCGCTCCGCGACGAGATCCCCGCGGGAACGCACACGCTGTTCGTCTGTCTCGTCGAACGAGTCGAGCTCGGCGTCGACGCGCCACCGCTCGTCCGTTTCCGAGGCGAGTACAGGTCAACGTGACGATCGAAGCCGTGATCTTCGACCTCGACGGCGTGCTCGTCGACTCCGAGCACGTGTGGGACGGGGTGCGCGAGGCGCTTGCGCACGAGCGCGGCGGCCGCTGGCACGAGCGTGCGCAGGCGGACATGATGGGCATGAGCTCGACCGAGGGGCCACGCCACGTATACCCACCGGCACCACACGCTCACGCCTATCGCGTGGACCCCGCTCGATGCCGTCGTCGGCCTGGCGGGCCTCTCGATCCTGGTCGTGGCGCTGCTCGTCTCGCACTAGTGCTCGCCGGCCCCGTCGAGCAGCGCGACCAGCTCGCTCAACGTCTCGACCACCAGCGCAGCCCCGGCCTCCTCGAGCGCCGACCGATCGACCGCCGAGCCGGCAAGGACCCCGATCGCCGTTACGCCCGCCGCCCTCGAGGCCCGGATGTCCCAGGTGGCATCCCCGACCGCCCAGCATCGGTCTGCCGGTGCGCCGAGGCGCTCGGCCGCGAGCAGCAGCAGGTCCGGCGCCGGCTTCGCGCGCTTCACCTGGC
>JACCVK010000336.1 GCA_013698195.1 Actinomycetota bacterium
CCTGGACGCCCAAGCAGGTGAAGTCGGCGCTTATGTCCACGGCCGGACCCGCATATGCCGATTCGACGTTGACGGCAGAGGCGTCCGTCCTCGTCCAGGGTGCCGGACTCGCGCGCGTCGCAAGCGCGGATCGTCCGCTGATCTTCAGCGATCCGCAATCGCTCTCGTTCGGGTACCTCGACGTGAACTCCGGAGCCGCGAGCCGTGCCATCTCGGTGACGGTCGCCGACGCGGGCGGCGGCGCGGGTGCCTGGTCGGTGCAGACTCAGTCGCAGGTTGCCACGAGCGGCGCGTCCGTCGAGGCCGCGCCCTTCACGATCGGCCCCGGAGGAACCACCGTCGTGCAGATGGTCGCGCGCGCGAATGCGGGGGCGCCTGGAGGCGACAACTTCGGATTCGTCGTGCTCCGGCGCGGGGAGGACGTCCGTCGCATTCCGTACGCCTTCTCCGTGACGCGACCGCAGCTCACAGGTGTCCGCACGACTCCACTCAAGAAACTCCAAAAGGGAGACACCCGACAGGGCGAGGATCGGGCGCGCGTCTACCGCTGGCCGACGTCGCCGTTCGCGATCCTCGGGATCTTCGGAGTCGACCCGTCTGTGAACGAGGACGGGAAGGAGACGGTCTATTCGCTCGACATCCCGCGCCAGGCGGTGAACGCGGGGGTCGTGGTCACGAGGCCCGGACTGAAGGTTGACGCCCCGATCAGGGCGCTCCTCAGCTCGAATGCTCCGATTCATCCCTGGTTCCTCAACTCGCTCGACGAGAACGACGTGACGGGCTACGCCGGCATCCCCGTGAACTCGAACGGTGCGATGCCCGACTTCCTCTACAACGTCGGTGCCGCCGGCGGCGTGTTCCTCCCGGCCGGCCGGTACTACGTGTCCGTCGACTCCGGGCGTGACTTGTTCACAGGTCGCTCGCTCGCAGGTCCATACACGCTCCGTTCCTGGGTGAACGACGTCAAGCCGCCGAACGTCACCCTGCTCACCACACGCATTTCGGCGGGCCGCCCGACCATCGTCGCGCGCGTGCGCGACGCGGCATCCGGCGTCGACCCGCTATCGCTCCTGCTCCTCTATGGAACCAACCAGCTCGCCGCGATCTCGTTCGATACCGAGACGGGAATCGCCGTGTTCTCGATCCCGCGCGAGTCCAACCCGCTCCGACCGGGAACGGAGTTCATGCGGATCTTCGCCTCGGACTTCCAGGAGACGAAGAACATCAGCGTCGAGGGGGTCAACCCGATGCCGAACTCACGATTCCGCGGAGTCCGGATGAGCGTCGTGGACGGGCCTGCCGTGACCTGGATCTCGCCGAACAAGGGAGCCTGTCTGCCCGCGCGCGCCCGGCTCCAGGTCGTCGCGACCTCGCCGTCGGTCGTCTCCACGGTCGGGTTCTTCGACGGCAGACGCCAGATCGCGCGGGTGCGGAGGAACACCGCCGGCATCTACACGTTCCAGTGGCGGGCGAAGCCGAAGAAGGGCCCACACGTCCTGCGTGCCGTCGCCTCGGACGTCGCCGGTCGCGAGGCGGAGTCTTCGCGCACCGTCAAGGTCTGTCGCTGAGCCCTCGTAGATCTCGACGACGCTAGCGGCGACCGTTGGGACCCACGGAGCTCGGCGGCGTGTCGTCGGGATGCTCGAAGAGACTGCGGAGGAATCCGGCGAACCGCTCGCGCACGGGCGGCCCCGGCGGGCCTGGGCCCTGCGACCACGCACGTGCGAACTCGGCGCCAAGGAGGAGGATGAGCGCCACCACATAGACGTAGAAGAGAAAGGTCATCACGCCTGCGAGCGAGCCGTAGATCAGGTTGTAGCGCGCGATGTCCGAGAACAGGAGCGAGAGCAGCTTCGTGGCGCACCACGTTAGCGCGCTCGTCAGAGCCGCGCCCGCCAGCGCCCCACGCATGCTCAGGCTCCGCTGCGGCACGAAGCGGTAGAGGCCGAGCGTGAGGGCGGCGAACGCAACGAGCTGAAGCCCATCGCGCACGAGAAACGAGACGTATATGCCGATTCCGAGTCGTTCGGTGACCCGGTCGATCTGATTCGTGAAGAAGGCGTCGATCGCGGACAGGCCGACGACGAGGAGCACGAGCAGCCCGACGATCGCGAGGAGTCCGAAGTCGACGAGCTTTGCGTGCGCGGGGGGACGGCCGCGCTCCACGTTGAGCGCCGTCTCGAGACCCACGCGAAGGGACGTCATCATTCCCGACGCACCCCAGAGCAACGCGATCAGCGAGACGAGCCCGATGGCCGAGAGGGGTGTCGCGATTCCTTCGATGGAGCTGGTGATGTCCTGACGCCCGGCCTCGGTCACGGGCAGAAAGTCGACAAGCTCGGCGATCACGCGCTGACGGAGGTCGTCGTCTTGGAGGACGAGCCCGAAGATCGAGACGAGCACGATCATCAACGGGAAGAGCGAGAAGAGGACGTGAAACGAGATCGACGCCGCGTATTGCGGTAACCGATCGCGAAACAGATCCTCGATCGCCCTCGGGAGCGCGTTGCCGATCCCGCTCGCGATGTCGAGCGGCCCGCGGAGAACACGGGCCAGCCGGCTCTCGGGTTGTGCGACCTCGGGGGCGCTCATGTGCGGAGTGTACGGAGGCAGTCGGGACGTACCTGGGCGGGCACCCGGTGCTCGAGCACGGCGCGCCGATGCCGCCGCCAGACTGTGCATCCGTGAGGAATCGCAACACCTTTGCGCGTGTGGTCGAGTCGAACCCGTTTACCGTGGTCGTCGTAGCGACGATCGCGGTCAACGCGGTGGCGCTCGGTCTCCAGACCTACGACGAGCTCGAGGAGCGATGGGGCTCGCGGCTCGAGCTCGTCAACGGCGCCTGTGTCGCGATCTTCATCGCCGAGCTCCTCATCCGGATGGGTAGCTACTGGCCACGACCTTGGGAGTTCTTCCGCAACGGCTGGAACATCTTCGATTTCGTCGTAATTGCCGCGACCTTCATCCCGGGGATCCGTCAGAACTCGACGCTGCTTCGCCTGGTCCGGCTGCTCCGCGTGATTCGGCTCGTGCGCGTGCTGCCCGATCTTCGTGTGCTCTTGCTCGGGGTATGGCGCAGTGTTCCGCCGCTTGCCTCGATCGGCGCCGTCACCGCGATGATCCTCTTCGTGTACGGCATGGTCGGCTGGACGCTGTTCGGCGACGAGCTTCCGGACGAGTGGGGGAACATCGGTCGCGCGATGCTGACGCTCTTCGTGATGCTGACCCTCGAGGACTTCCCGGTGTACATGGCCGAGGCAATGGAGTTCGAGCCGTGGGCGTGGATCTACTTCGTCAGCTTCATCCTGGTCGCCGCCTTCATCGTCCTGAACGTGCTGATCGGCGTCGTGCTCAACTCGATGGAGGAAGCGCGCGAGCTCGAGCGCCGCCGGGTTCTTCGCGAGCAGCACGACGTCCACCGCCCGTCGCCGATCGATCCGGAAGCGCACGCGCCCGTCGCGGAGCGAATCGCGATCCTGCGCGCTGCGCTCGACGAGCTCGAGCTGGAGCTCGCGATCGGCGGCCAGCGCGAGGCCGGCCGTTCGAGAACCTAGTTCCCTGGCTCGCCCCGCGGCTTCCGGAGCCCGGCGAGCACGTACGCGGAGACGGGCAGCTCCTTCCCTTTGACCTGTCGTGGCGGCAACGCCTCGACGACAGCGTCGTCGCCGAGCAGGCGGAATGTATCCTCGCCGATGAGGATCGATCCGACAGGCGCCTCGGCTTGGAGCCGCGAGGCGACGTTCACGACGTCTCCGACGACTGCGTGCTTGCGGTGGCCGCGCGAGCCGCCGAGAACGCCGGCGAGCACCTCACCGCTGTTCACTCCCACACGGAAGCGCGGCCAATCGCCCTCAGCGCCCGCGACGCGCGTCGCCGTCCGTTGCAGGAGGAGCGCGGCACGAGCGGCCCGCGCTGCATGGTCGGGCGTCTGCCCGTCCTTGTTGTAGATGACCATGAGCTCGTCGCCGACGATCTGGTGGACCTCGCCGCCGGTCGCTTCCATGAGCGGCACGAGCCGCTCGAAGTACGCATTGAGCATCTCGGCCACCCGCGCCGGGTTGTGTCGCTCCGACCAAACGGTGAAGCCGGCGAGGTCGGCGAGCACGATGCTTACGTCCTTCGCACCTGCGAGCGTCTCGTCGAGATAGAGCGCGCTGAACCGCTCCTCGTGCCACTCGGTGCGGGCGACGTGCCCGATGACGAGGAACGACCCGAACATGAGCACGTGCCACTCCCACCAGGAGAGCTGCCAGTTCCGCGCCCACGCGATCACCACCATCGCCTCGGCGAGGAACGCGAACGCGAGGACGAACGCGAACACGAAGCGGGAGGGCCGTCGCCTGTAGAGCCTCAAGTAGCCGAGCGCCGCGAGGCCGTAGAGCCCGACGCCGGCCGCGGCGAGGACGAGCTGCCAGCCGTCGAGCTGCTCCGCGGCGAGGGGTCCATCAAGCGGCGGCAACTCGGCGAGCGACACGATCGCCCAGACGACCATGAGTCCGAAGAGAATCGCGAGGAGAACCCTGGCGCTTCGCACGACCGTAGCGGCTCGTGACGGTCCCAGATCGATGGCGGACGCGGCAGCGAACAGTCCGGCGAGTAGCAGTCCAACGGGCGTCGCCAGCTCGAAGCCTGCGTTCTTCCCGAGCAGCACGCCCGGCGTCGCAAGCGCGTGCAGGCCGAGAAAGCCGGCGCTCGCGATCAGCGCGAGCGAGATGAGGAACAGCCGGGCGTCTTGCCGGCGACGGGCAGCGACGCTAACCGCGTACCCGAGCGCAGTCGCGATCGCCGCGGCAGCGAGCACGAGCCAGAAGTGCGCGGGCTGGTTCTCCC
>JACCVK010000352.1 GCA_013698195.1 Actinomycetota bacterium
GTCACCGGCGACAAGCACCTCGCCGAGCCCGACCGTGGTTCGACGTAGGACCGCGCGGATCCGAGCGAGCAGTTCCTCATAGGCAAACGGGCGAGCGATGACATCGTCGGCCCCGCGATTGAGCGCGCGCACCCGCTCCACCGGATCGGATGACGGCGCCAGCAGGACGATTGGCACGTTGCGGTCCCAGTTGCGTCCTGGCTCGCCGCGGCGCAGACAAAGGCAGAGATCGAGCTCCGCGAGCAGAACGAGATCGGGTCGCGCCTGCTCGGCGAGGTCGAGTGCCTCGCTCCGCCTCGATGCGCCGAGGACGTCGAACCCGTCGTCTCGGAGCTGGCGGCCGAGGTATTCCCGCGTCGTTGTCTCCGGCTCGGCGACGAGGACGGCACTCGGCATGCGAGCGACGCTAGCCGCGAGCTACCGCTGGCGCCAGGTGTCCATTGCAGCGGAAGCGTGAAATTACGTCCTCACCCGTCCAGTCCGACCGTGGCTCGTCGAGCGAGCCATCCCCGGTCACAGCCTCCCGTGCCGGGAGATACCCCAGACCAGCCAGAGCCCGAATGCCCCAGACAGGAGAAACCCGAGCACCGAGAGCAAGTGCAGCCCGAGTACGTGCGGGCCCTCCTCGGCAAAGACGCCGATGATCGCGGACCCCACCAATCCGCCGAGCACGACGAGCGCCACTGAGAGCCGATTTGACGCCTTGTCGATGTGGTCGTCGATCTGGTCGATGCCGGGGTTCTCGATCCGCACGGCGAACGTGCCGTCGCGCAGGCGCTCGAGCACGTCGTGAACCTGATAGGGAAGCTCGCGCGCGATCGAGCCGAGCGCGAGCGCCTCGGCGCGCGCCTGCTTTGCCAGAAACCGAGGGTGGAACCGCTCGGCGAGAAGACCACGCGCGTAGGGCTTGGCGACCTCGAAGACGTTGAAGTCCGGATAGACCTCCTGCCCGACGGAGGCGAGTGTCGCGATCGCCTTGTCGAGCATCACGAAGCGCGAGGGAAGCTGAAGGTTGAGCGAGTAGATGAGCTGGAACGCTTCCCGGATGACGTGGATCGGGTCGATGTCCGAGAGCCGCGTGCCGTAGTAACGGTCGAACAGGACCCGGAGCTCCTGCCGGAACTCCTGCTCGCGCTCGGGCGCGTAGCGCACGCCAAGCTCGCGGAGGCGGCGCGGGATCGCGTCGACGTTCTCCGTCGCCGCGTCGACGAACAGCCTCGTCAGGCGGGCCATGTCCTCGTCCGTCAGCTTCCCCGCCTGCCCGAAGTCGACGAGCCCGAGCTCGCCCGACTCGAGGACGAAGATGTTCGCGGGGTGCGGGTCGGCGTGGAAGAACCCGTGGCGGAAGACCATTGTCATCCACGTGTCCGCCATCTTGGTGACGACGTCTCGGCGCTCGTCCGGGCGCATGGCGAAGAGGTCGAGGTCGGCGACCTTGCGCCCGTGCAGATACTCGAGCGTCAACACGCGAGCGGAGGAATACGGTCGAATGACGCGTGGTACGACGACCCGCGGGTCGTGGAGGAAGTTCGCGTAAAACGCGTCCGCATTCTTCGCCTCGTGCCCGTAGTCGAGCTCGAGCCTGATCGAGCGCGCGAACTCGTCCACGATCTCTCGGGGATCGACGAAGTCGAGCGCGCGGACGCGCTCGTGCAAGAGCTTCGCCGCTTGATAGAGGAGACCGAGGTCAGCTTCGATCTGCATCGGGGCCGCCGGCCGCTGCACCTTGACCGCGACCTCCCGTCCGTCGGGCAGCACCGCTCGGTGCACCTGTCCGATCGATGCCGAGGCGATGGGCACGATGTCGAACTCCAGGAACGCCCGCTCCACCGTCAGATCGAGCTCGGCCTCGAGGACATCGCGAATCTGGTTGAAGCCGACGGGGCTCACTGAATCCTGGAGTCCCCGGAGCTCTGCGACAATGTCCGGCGGCACGACGTCCGGGCGCGTCGAGAGCAGCTGTCCGAACTTCACAAACGTCGGGCCGAGCTCGTCGAGCATCTCCCGGAGCCGTCTCCCGCGGTCGGAGACACTCTCGTCGAGATCCGTCCGTGCACCACGCGGGAGGAGATCGCTGATGCGGTATTTGCGGAGCGCGTACCCGAAGCCGTGCCGAGCGGCGACCTGCGCGATCTCGGAGAGACGGCCAAGGCTCCGCGGCGGCTTGACCTCCGGGGCGGCCATGCGAACAGTCTAGGGCGCTCGGGTGTCGGCGCCCTGGCGCTCGAGCAACTTCAGACGATGCTCGAGCTGTGCGATCCTCAACTCGAGATCATCGACGACCTCGCGCGAGACGAGGCCGAGCTCCTCCGCGACTCGCCCCGCGGCATCTCCCGTCTGCTCGCCGACGCGACGTGCTTCGCGGCGCCAGCTCCCGAGAGCATCGCTGAGCGCAGCGCGTGCCTCCTCGGGCTCGATTCCAAGCCGTCGCGCAACGTCGTCGGCGATGTCGTCCACCCGGCCGGCCGCGAGCGCGAGAGCACCGATCCCGGCGAGGGTCAGCCTCTCGAACGCCGTGCGGTCGTCAGCGCGCTCGGCCATGTGGCTTCGAAGCGCGGCGCTGCCGGCGACGCTCTCGTTTCGAAGACTGCGGAACAAGTCCA
>JACCVK010000014.1 GCA_013698195.1 Actinomycetota bacterium
GCCCTCGCCGCCGCCGTGCGTGTGGTCGACGGGGTTCATCGCGGAGCCGCGCACGGACGGTCGCTTTCCGAGCCAGCGGCTTCGTCCCGCTTTCCCGCTCTGGGTGTTGGCGTGGTCGGAGTTGCCGACCTGGCCCACGGTCGCGCGGCAGGTGAGCAGCACGCGACGGAGCTCACCGGACGGGAGTCGCAGGACCCCGTGGTCGCCGTCCTTCGCGACGAGCTGCACGGACGAACCTGCGGAGCGGGCCATTCGGCCGCCCTGACCTGGCTTGAGCTCGACGTTGTGGACGAGCGTGCCGGTCGGGATGTTCGCGAGCGGCAGCGCGTTCCCGGGCTTGATGTCTGCAGCCGGGCCAGATTCGACCGTCGCGCCGACGCGCACTCGCGAGGGCGCGAGGATGTACGACTTTGCGCCATCCGCATAGTGAAGGAGCGCGATCCGAGCCGAGCGGTTCGGGTCGTACTCGATCGCGGCGACCTTCGCGGGCACGCCGTCCTTCGTCCGCTTGAAGTCGAGCCTCCGGTACTGCCGCTTGTGGCCGCCTCCTTGGTGCCGCGTCGTGATGCGGCCACGGTTGTTACGGCCGCCCTTCTTCCCGAGCGGTTCTACGAGCGACTTCTCGGGCTCTGTCTTCGTGACCTCCTCGAAACCGGGAGTCGCCATGAAGCGCCGCCCGGGGCTCGTCGGCTTGTACTTGCGGAGCGCCATCAGACGGATGCTCCTTCGAAGATCTCGATCTCGTGGCCTTCCTTGAGCTGGACGATCGCCTTCTTCCAGCCCGGGCGGCGCCCGTGCTGGAGCCCACGGCGCTTGGGCTTCGACTGCACCTTGACGACGTTGACTTTCGCGACCTCGACCTCGAAGAGCTGCTCGACCGCCTGGCGGATCTGCGTCTTGTGCGCGTTCTCGTGCACGCGGAATGTGTACTTCCGGTCCGAGATGAGCGAGTAGCTCTTCTCCGAGACGACCGGCGCGATCAAGACCTCGTTCGGGTGGAGGCTCATGATGTCTTCTCCACTTCGGAGTCCTCCTCCGACCCCGCTCGCGCGAGCACGAGGGGAAGCGCGGCCTCGCTGACGAGCAGCGAGCGCGCCCAGACGACCGAGGCAACCTCGAGCTCTGCCGGGACGGTCACGACGACGCGGTCGAGGTTGCGGAAGGACTTCACGAGCGCCTCCTCCTCCTCGGTCGCAACGACGAGTGTCGGTTGCTTTCCTTCCCAGTCGCCGAGCAGCGAGACCGCCTGCTTCGTCGACGGCTCGGAGAAGGAGTCACCGCTCACGAGCGCGAGCGTCCCCTTTTTGGCGTGCTCGCTCAGAGCACCCCGGAGAGCGGCTCGGCGCGCCTTGCGATTCACCTTGACCTCGAAGCTGCGCATGGTCGGAGCGAAGGCGACGCCGCCACCGGTCCAGTGAGGCGCGCGCGAGGTGCCGGCGCGAGCGCGGCCGGTCCCCTTCTGGCGCCACGGCTTGGCGCGGCCGCCGGCGACGAGTCCACGGCTCTTCGTACTTTTTGTGCCGGCGCGCGCAGCGTTCAGCTCGGCGCGCACGGTCTCGTGGACGAGGTGAGGCTTCACGTCGGCGGCGAAGACAGAGGTCTCGAGCGAGACCTCTTTCTTTTTCCCGAGCACGGGTGCCTTCGGCGCGGCCACTTACTGTGCGCTCCTGACTTCCACGATCCCGCGCTTCGGGCCGGGTACCGAGCCCCTGATGAGCAGGAGATTGCGCTCGGTATCGATCTCATGCACGACGAGGCCCGGCTGGGTGACGCGTGCGTTGCCCATGCGGCCGGCCATGCGCGTTCCCTTGAAGACTCGGGAGGGATACGCCGAGGCGCCGATCGAGCCCGGCCCGCGGACGTTGTGCGAGCCGTGCGTGACGGGGCCGCGCGTAAAGCCGTGACGCTTGATCGTCCCCTGGAACCCCTTGCCCACGGACAGGCCGGACACCTTCACCGGCTCACCCGGCTCGAACTCCTCGACAGTCACCGTCTCGCCGACCGAGAGCCCGCTCGGCCCTCGCATCTCGACGAGGTGGCGGTGCGGGGCGACCTCTGCCTTTGCAAGGTGACCGATCTCGCCCTTCGCGAGCTTCCGTTCCTCGACGGGACCGAACGCAAGCTGAACCGCGTCGTAGCCGTCCGTGTCCACGGTCTTTACCTGCACGACCGGGCACGGACCCGCCTGGATCACGGTGACGGCCGTCATCGCGCCGGTCTCCGAGTCGAAGACCTGTGTCATGCCGAGCTTGCGTCCGACGATGCCTTTCACTGGCGACTCCACGCCGACGAGGCATGCGACATCACAGCTTGATCTCGATGTCGACGCCGGCGGGAAGGTCGAGCCGCATGAGCGAGTCGACCGTCTTCGGCGTCGGGCTGTGGATGTCGATGAGCCGCTTGTGGGTTCGCACCTCGAAGTGCTCCCGCGAGTCCTTGTCCTTGAACGGGCTCCGGATCACGCAGTAGACGTTCTTCTCGGTGGGCAGGGGCACGGGGCCGGTGATCGTCGCGCCGGTGCGCTGGGCCGTCTCGACGATCTGGGACGCCGAGCGATCCACCTGCTGGTGGTCGTAGCCCTTGAGCCGGATGCGGATCTTCTGCTGTGCCATCTGCTTACAGTGCCTCCACGTAGGAGCCGGGCAGGCCCGGCTCCTACGTGATGATCTCCGTGACGACGCCGGCGCCGACCGTGCGCCCGCCCTCGCGAATCGCGAAGCGGAGGCCCTGGTCCATGGCGATGGGCTGCCCCATGTCGATCTCCATGTTCGTGTTGTCACCCGGCATGACCATCTCCTGACCCTCGGGCAGCTTGATCGAGCCCGTAACGTCGGTCGTCCGGAAGTAGAACTGCGGCCGATAGCCGTTGAAGAACGGCGTGTGCCGCCCGCCCTCGTCCTTCGAGAGCACGTACACCTCGGCCTTGAACTGCGTGTGCGGCGTGATGCTGCCGGGCTTCGCCAGCACTTGGCCGCGCTCGACATCCTCGCGCTTGATGCCGCGGAGGAGCGCACCTGCGTTGTCGCCGGCCTGCGCGTAGTCGAGCGTCTTCTGGAACATCTCGAGCCCCGTGATGACGGTCTTCTCGACCTCGGGGTGGATCCCGACGATCTCGATCTCCTCGCCCACGGTCATCTTTCCCTGCTCGATGCGGCCCGTCACGACGGTGCCGCGACCCGTGATCGTGAACACGTCCTCGATCGGCATGAGGAACGGCTTGTCTACGTCGCGCACCGGCTCGGGGATATACGTGTCCACGGCCTGCATGAGCTCGAGGATCTTTGGCGTCCACTCGGGATCGCCCTCGAGCGCCTTGAGCGCCGAGACCTGCACCACCGGGATCTCGTCACCCGGGAACTCGTACTTCGAGAGGAGCTCGCGTACCTCCAGCTCGACCAGTTCGAGCAGCTCCGGGTCGTCGACCATGTCGGCCTTGTTCAGCGCCACGACGATCGACGGCACCTCCACCTGGCGGGCGAGGAGGATGTGCTCGCGTGTCTGCGGCATTGGGCCGTCGGCGGCCGAGACCACCAGAATCGCGCCGTCCATCTGAGCGGCGCCGGTGATCATGTTCTTGATGTAGTCGGCATGCCCCGGGCAGTCGACGTGCGCGTAGTGCCGGTTCTCGGTCTCGTACTCGACGTGAGCCGTGTTGATCGTGATGCCCCGCGCCTTCTCCTCCGGCGCCTTGTCGATCGCGTCGAAGGACGTCGCCTCGGTTGCGGTGCCCGAGTCCGCGAGGACCTTCGTGATCGCAGCGGTAAGCGTCGTCTTGCCGTGGTCGATGTGACCGATCGTGCCGACGTTGACGTGCGGCTTGCTGCGCTCGAACTTCTGCTTGGCCATTTCCCCTTTTACCTCCGGTCAAGGCTAGGACTGCCTAGCCAGATTCCTTTCGTCCGTCGCTGGTCACGATCGTGCTTGCAATCGTGGCCGGAACTTCTTCGTATCGATCGAACTGCATGGTGAATGTCGCACGGCCCTGTGTCATGGACCGCAGGTCGGTCGCGTAGCCGAACATCTCCGCGAGCGGAACGCTCGCGCGGATCGACTGCGACCCACCGATCGGCTCGAGCTGCTCGACCCGACCGCGACGGCCGTTCAGGTTACCAATGACGTCGCCCACGTACTCCTCCGGTGTGACGACCTCGACGGCCATCACCGGCTCGACGAGCCTGGGCTTGGCACGCTTCATCGCCTCCTTGAACGCAATCGAGCCGGCGATCTTGAAGGCGCGCTCGCTCGAGTCCACGTCGTGGTACGACCCGTCGACGAGCTCGACCCTGACGTCGACGACCGGGAACCCGGCAAGGATGCCGGCGCTCATGGCCTCCTGGATGCCGTCATTGACCGGCTTGATGTACTCGCGGGGGATCTTTCCGCCGACGATCTTGTCGTCGAACTCGTAGCCGCCGCCGGGCTCCTGGGGGAAGAGGTTGATGACGACGTCCCCGTACTGACCCGAGCCGCCCGTTTGGCGCACGAAGCGTCCCTGGACCTTCTCCACGGGCTTCCCGATGGTCTCGCGGTACGAGACCTGCGGCCGGCCGACGGTGCCGTCGACCCGGAACTCGCGCAGGAGGCGGTCGACGATGATCTCGAGGTGCAGCTCGCCCATCCCGGCGATGATCGTCTGGCCCGTCTCGTCGTCGGTCGAGACGCGGAAGGTCGGATCTTCCTCGGCAAGTCGCTGAAGCGCCGTCGCGAGCTTGTCCTGGTCGCCTTTCGTCTTCGGCTCGATCGCAACCGAGATGACGGGCTCGGGGAACGTCATCGACTCGAGCACGATCGGCGCCGACTCGACTGAGAGCGTGTCGCCGGTGGTCGTGAACTTCAGTCCGACAGCGGCCGCGATCTCACCTGCCCCGATCTCTTCGCGCTCCTCCCGGTGGTTCGCGTGCATCTGGAGGATGCGGCCGATGCGCTCGGTCTTCCCCGTCGTCGTGTTGAGAACCCGGTCGCCCGCCTTTACCTGACCCGAGTAGACGCGGAAGTACGTCAGCTTCCCGACGTAGGGATCCGTCATCACCTTGAACGCGAGCGCGGCGAACGGCGCCTCGAGCGCAGGGGGCCTCGTGGCCTCCTCGACACCCGACGGGTCGACGCCCTGCACGGGGGGAACGTCCATCGGGCTCGGCAGGTAGTCGACGATCGCGTCGAGGAGGGGCTGCACGCCCTTGTTCTTGAATGCCGAGCCGCTGAGCACGGGCGTCACGCTGCCGGCCAGCGTTCCGCGCCGGAGCGCACGCCTGATCATCTCGGGCGTCACCGCATTCTCATCTCCGAGATACGTCTCGGTGAGCTCGTCGTCGAACTCCGCGATCGAGTCGATCAGCGCGTGGTGAAGCTCCTGCGCCTGGTCGAGCAGCTCCGCGGGGATGTCCTCGACCGCGAATTCGGTGCCGAGCGTGTTCGCGTACGTGACCGCGTTCATCTCGACGAGGTCCACGACTCCGGAGAAAGCCTCCTCGGAGCCGATCGGAAGCTGAATCGGAACGGGATTCGCGCCGAGGCGGTCGCGCATCGACTGGACGGCGGCAGTGAAGTCCGCCCCCGTGCGGTCCATCTTGTTGATGAAGGCAATCCGGGGGACGCGATAACGATCTGCCTGCCGCCAGACCGTCTCGGACTGCGGCTGGACGCCTGCGACGGAGTCGAAGACCGCGACCGCGCCGTCCAAGACGCGCAAGCTCCGCTCGACCTCGACAGTAAAGTCCACGTGCCCGGGCGTGTCGATAATGTTGATGCGATAGTCGCGCCAGAACGCGGTCGTCGCCGCCGACGTGATCGTGATGCCGCGCTCCTGCTCCTGCGCCATCCAATCCATCGTCGCGGCGCCCTCGTGCACCTCGCCCATCTTGTGGGTACGACCTGTGTAGTAGAGGATCCGCTCGGTCGTCGTCGTCTTGCCCGCGTCGATGTGGGCCATGATCCCGATGTTCCGGACACGGTCGAGCGCGACGGGTGTGGCAACGGTCGTCATCGAGCGCCCGGTCTTACCAGCGGTAGTGCGCGAAGGCCTTGTTGGCCTGCGCCATCCGGTAGATGTCGTCCTTCTTCTTGAAAGCACCGCCCTGCTGGTTGGCCGCGTCCATGAGCTCGCCAGCGAGCTTCTGCGGCATGCCCTTCTCGCGGCGATCTCGCGCGGCCTGAACCAGCCAGCGCAGCGCCAAAGTTCGTGCACGACGCTGCGGCACCTCGACGGGTACCTGGTAGTTCGCGCCGCCGACGCGACGTGACCGCACCTCGAGTACAGGCGTCACGCTCTTCACCGCCTGCTCGAGCACCTCGAGCTCCGGCTTCCCTGTGCGCTCGGCCGCGAGCGCGAGCGCGTCGTAGACGATCGCCTCAGCGATCGACTTCTTCCCACCGAGCATCAGACGGTTGACGAGCTGCGAGACGAGCACCGAGCCGTGAACGGCGTCGGCATCGGGCTGGCGGACGGGAACTTCTGCGCGGCGCGGCATGACGTGCTCTAGCTCTTCTTGGCGCCGTACTTGGATCGCGCCTGACGTCGGTTCGGCACGCCGGAGGAGTCGAGCCCCCCGCGGATGACCTTGTAGCGGTAACCCGGGAGATCTTTGACGCGACCGCCGCGCACGAGGACGACAGAGTGCTCCTGGAGGTTGTGACCCTCGCCCGGAATGTAGACGCCGACCTCCATGCCGTTGGTCAGGCGTACGCGCGCGACCTTGCGCAGCGCGGAGTTCGGCTTCTTCGGGGTTTGCGTCATCACGCGCGTGCAGACACCGCGCTTCTGCGGAGCACCGCGCAGCGCCGGGGTCTTGGTCTTGGACTGTGCGGCCTTGCGGCCTTTGCGCACGAGCTGATTGACGGTGGGCACGCTACTCCTACAGGGTGGTCGGGAACTTCTCAGAAAAAGGCGGGCGAGGAACACGGCGCCACGCCGCCGAAGCCGCAGGATGGTAGCAGAGAACGCCCGGTGACGACTCGGACTTGGCTCGAATGCCCAGCCCCGTGAACGCAGGCTGGCAGCGCAGATGTTCCCGATTACAGTGCGACGTTCAGAGAGGGGGTGGAGTCGACGGAGACGATAGTTGCGGCGGTCTCCGCCTGCGCGGCGGTGCTGGCGCTCGTTCTCGCGCTCTACGTCGCCCGCACGATCCGAGCGCGGTCCGATCGGAGATTGAAAGCCGTGCTCGGAAGGCTCGACCTGCATCTGAGTGGGATCTCGGCGACCCTCGAACGGGTCGTCCAACGTGCGGGGGGACTGCGCGCAGTCGACGACCTCGAGCTCACCGTCGACTTCGACGAGCTGCTGCGGCGACTTGCGGCCGAAGTCGCGATGTGTACCGGAGCCGACGCCGCGGCCGCTCAGGTCCGTGGCCCCGCCGGAGAGCTACGAAGCGCGGAGTTCGGCGACGTCTCGAGTGTCCATTCGCTCGACGCCCCACTGGCCCGCCCGAGCGGGCCGTTCCGTGCGGTCACGATCAACTGGTCCTACCGACCAGGCGCGGCGAGCGCTCAGGATCCAGTCACGTCCGCGCTCGTGGTTCCGATCCTCGAGAACGGCAGCGAGACGGGCGCCCTCGCTGCCTATGCACCGGAGTCATGGGTCTTCGGTCCCGAGCACGTTCACGCACTCGAGGCGCTCGCCGCGGAGGCCGCGCCCGCGCTGACGGCGGCCCGTGGCTTCGCCGAAGCGCAGCGCGAGCTGACGGATGCGCTCACCGGGGTCCGAAACCGCGCCGGCTACGACGTCGAGCTCGATCGAGCCGTGAAGCGAGCGAGCGAGACCGGGAAGCCGCTCTCGCTCCTCATACTGAGCCGCGACGGGAGCGGTGAGACGAGCGACACGGCGCTCGACTCGACCGACGAGCTCATGGCGCGCGACGTCGCAGCGCTGCTCGTGAGCGCGACACGGGCAACCGACGTCGTGTGCCGGCGGCGGGAACGAGAGTTCGGCATCGTCCTTCGCGACACTGCAGGCGACACTGCTCGACGGTTCTACGGACGGCTGCGCGAAGCTGCCTCGCAGTCATCGTCTCGGTGGGACCGCCAGCAGACATTCGCCTCTGGGCTTGTGGAGTGGAAGCGGAACGAGACGAGCGAGGAGCTGGATGCTCGCACCCTTGCTGCCGTGGGCCATACCCACACGGAGCCCTTGGAGCTGCCGGCTGCCCAATCCGAGCCGGGTGCGGCATCCGTGACGCCGTCCTTCAGAAGCGACTTCGAGAAGCAGCTCGTAAGGGAGGTCGGCCGGGCGAAGCAGCTCGAGCGACCTCTGGCGCTGCTCGTCGCTCGCGTGGACGGCATCGAGCAGATCGAGATCGAGTACGGCGCGACCGCCGCCGACCGGGTGCTCGACGAGGTCAAGTCGCGCCTTCGAGGTGCTCTCGACCACGAGGACGCGGCTGCCCGCCTTGCCGGCAACGTGCTAGGGGTGATCCTCTCCGGATCGGAGACCCGAGGAGCCGAGAGCGTGTTCGCAGCGCTGCAAGCGTCGCTCGGGAGCGATCCCTCGACGCATCTGGCGCGTCTCGCGATCTCCGCCGGAATCACCGAGCTCGCCGCCTCGGACGACGCGGCCGTCCTCCTCGAGCGCGCCGAGCACGCACTCGAGCGGGCGGTCAGGACGGGTCCGGGCACAGTCGTCGTTGCGCTGGCGGCGGACGAGGAGTGACGTTGAAGTGGACGTCTCTTGTTCCCGCTAAAGCCATGGTCAGCATCCAGATGACGAAGTACAGTGCGACCAACGTTCGAGTGCTCGCTGGCGTAGCTGGAGGCTCTGGTCACTGCGGACATAGGGCCGCCAGGAGGAAGGGTTCGTTGTGTCGACAACTGCGGTGATTCTCGTCACCGCTGCCGGGCTGGCGGCGGTAATGGTCCTCCTCGCGCTCCGGCGACGCGGTGGATCTGCGCCCGCGGAGAGCCCGGAGCTGGTGCGTGCCGTCGACGAGATGCGGAGCAAGATGGACGAGCTCGCGCACGATCTCACCGAGGCGCTCGACCGTGCCGAGCGGGAGACTCGCCGAAATCGGCTGTTCGGCGAGCTCGGCGGCTCCATCGATCTCGAGGAGGTCATGGACCGCGTCCTCGACGCGGCCATGGAGCTCACCGGCATCGACGCCGCGATGATGGTCGTCGAAGGCCAAGGGGGGGCTCCGGCGGTGGGGACCCGCGGTATGAG
>JACCVK010000016.1 GCA_013698195.1 Actinomycetota bacterium
GTGTGGAGGTAGCCGATGACGGCGTGGATACCCGCGACCGTCTCGCCGTCGAGATCGACGACCAGCCGGAGCACGCCGTGCGTCGATGGGTGGTTTGGGCCGAAGTTGACCGTGAGGATGTCGTCGAGGGAGTGCTTGTCGGGATCGACCACGAGGACCGTGGGTATGGGTTGCGGGATGCGCGAGCCGTCGTAGATCCGCTTGGGAGTGACGATCGCCATCGCTACTCGGCGTCCGAGAAGCGCACCGGCTCGCCGCCGAGCGGGTAGTCCTTGCGCAATGGATGGCCCTCCCAGTCCTCGGGCATCAAGATTCGCACGAGGTTAGGGTGCTCGGTAAAGCGGATGCCCATCATGTCCCAGGCCTCGCGCTCGAACCAATCCGCTGCCGGCCAGACGGGGATGACGCTCTCCAAAGGCTCGTCATCGTCGATCCACACCTGCACTCGGAGCCGAGCCGGGTCCTCTGACACGCGCAGCAGCTGGTACGAGACGCAGAACCGGTTGGGCTTGGGCTCCGGTGTCCGCGCGTACCCCTGCGAGCCGGGAGCATTGAGGTCGCGACCGCCTGCCGTTCCGACGTAACCGGCCACCCCGACTTCCCCCCAGCCGAGGTAGTCGGTGGCCGCGATGTCGCTCAAGAAGTTGAAGCCGTGCTCGTCACGGAGGTGGAGGCACGCCTCGACGAGCCGGGCGGGATCCACCGCCACGATGGTCTGGCCGTGAACCTCGGTCGTCTCGACGATGCCTGGAACGCTCGCGTAGGTGCTCACTCCGCAACTCCGCGGATCTGATACGCCGGTGGGATGCCCGCCTTGATCTTCTCGTGGAGCCGCACGACGCCCTCGACCAGTGCCTCCGGCCGCGGCGGGCAACCGGGCACGTGAACGTCGACCGGAACGATCTTGTCCACGCCCTGGAGGATGGTGTAGTTGTTGAACATGCCGCCGGAGCTCGCGCACGCCCCCATGGCGATGACCCACTTAGGCTCGAGCATCTGGTCGTAGACCTGCCGGAGGGGCGGAGCCATCTTGTGGACGACGCGCCCCGAGACGATCAGCAGATCGGCCTGGCGCGGGGACGAGCTGAAACGCTCCATCCCGAACCGGGCGATGTCATAGCGCGACGAGACGACGGCGATCATCTCCATCGCGCAACACGCGAGGCCAAAGGTGGCCGGCCAGACGGAGCTCGACTGCGCCCAGGCGATCGCCTTCTCGACCGTCGTCAGCAGCAGCGCGTCTTCGATCTCGTCGATCTCGCGCTCGAACACTCCGGGTCCCTTGTCCGGCCAGAGGACGCGCTCGGACTGGAGGCCCGCCTGCGCGAGCGGGCGATCGCTGACGAGCGGAAGCCGCCGCTGCTGGTCCGGCTTCAGTGCCAGTTCAGAGCCCCTTTCCGCCAGATGTACACGTACGCGACGCCGAGGATGAGGATGAAGACGAGCAGCTCGACGAGGCCGAACCAGCCGAGCGCGTCGAGCCGCACGGCCAGCGGGTAGAGAAAGACGATCTCGATGTCGAAGAGGATGAAGAGGATTGCGGTGAGGTAGAAGCTGACCGTAAAGCGGCGCTCGCGGTCCGGCGCTCCCTCGGAAACACCCGACTCGAAGGGGAGCATCCGCTGGCGCGTTCGCCCCACGGGCCGCCTCGGGAGCAGGTACGACATCGCGATCATCGAAGCCGGAATCGCCGCCGCGAAGAGCGCGTAGATCAGAAACGGCAGCCAGTTCTCGAGCACGCGTCCTACCCCCGCGGGGGACTTTGAGTCACTCTGGAGCCGAGCCTAGCACTCCCATTCGGAGGCGCACGAAGGAAGGCGAAACGTCGCGTGGAATGAGCGATACGAGTGTCACAAAGTCCGCCCCCTGGCGCGCGCGACCCCGTTCGCTACGATGAGTCCGTGGCAACCGTCGAGCATCCCCTCGAGACCACTGCGGGCCCCCTCGTCGCATTGACGCCGCTGGCGGCTGCGAAGGTAAAGGCACTCATGGCCGAGGAGCCGGACGCGGACACGCTCGTTCTGCGTCTCGCTATTCAAGGCGGAGGCTGCTCAGGCTTCCAGTACGGGCTCGGATTCGACTCCGGCTCGGCCGAAGGCGATCTCGAGCTCGAGATCGAGGGTGTGCGTGTGGTCGTCGATCCGTTCAGCGCGCCCTACCTGCGCGGCGCGACGGTGGACTTTCTGAACACGATCGAGGAGTCGGGTTTCAAGATCGAGAACCCGAACGCGGCTGCGTCGTGCGGTTGCGGGCACTCCTTCACGGTTGCCGAGGACGCGGATCCCGCTGCCTCACCTGCCGCGTCAGCCGACGTCGGCTGCGGCTCCGGCTGCTCTCACTAGAGGCGGCCATCTCCGATTGAGATCGACCGCCGGGTGACATAGGCTCGCGGCGTCAGCTACCAGGAGGGCGGCGTCGTGCGGACTGTGTATCGCTGGTGGTCGGTGGTTCTCTTCGTGCTCGTCGTCGTGCAGGTGGGACTGGCCGGATATGGCGCGTTCTACGCGGCGAACAAGCTCGAGGACGAAGGTGCGACGATCGACGAGGACGTCTTCTTCGACGGCTTCGGGCTGCACGCGGGAATGGGTTATCTCGTGATCCTGGCCGGGCTCGTCTTCCTCGTGATCGGCGTCATCGCGGGCTACGGCAGGTGGCGATTGGGCTGGCACGGGTCGCTCGCGGGCTTGCTCATCCTCCAGATCCTGCTCGCCTGGTTCGGCTTCGAGGTGCCCGCCGTCTTCGGGTTCCTCCATCCGGTGAATGCCCTGCTGATCTTCGCGATCTCTGGCTGGCTTGCATGGACGCAATGGCATGGGCGTCGCGAGCTGCCTCCGGCCGCAGTGACCTAGGTAGGGCTCTCCTACTCGGGTCGGTTGTGGTGCTCGGCGCCGATCTCGAAGGGCGTCGTGACACCGGAATAGGCCACGTGCATCGTGAGCCCTTGGGCCGCGTGCCTGAGGTTGTGGCAGTGATCCATCCAGATCCCGGGGTTGTCGGCGCGGAACCCGACGACGTACTCCTCGCCCTCGCCGACACCGAGGGTGTCGACCCACCACGGGCTTCCCGAGACTGCGACGCCGTTTCGGCTCATGACCAGCAGGTGGTGCCCGTGGAGGTGCATCGGATGACTCCCGTTGCCCTCGTTCGCGATCGTGACCTCGACGAGGTCGCCCTCGTCGACGTGGAAGACCGGTGTGTCGGGATAGATGTGCCCGTTGATGGTCCACTGCATGCCAGGCCGACCGGCGAAGAAGCCGGGCTTCTTCCCGATGGTCAGCCTGAAGCGGCGATCGAATTGCGACGAGGAGTCGAACGAGGCCGCGGCCGGCTCGCCATATGTCGCGGGATCGAACGTGGTCAGGGGAACGCTGGCGGCGGGGCTCGCCAGCCCGTCAGCACTGAGCGCGAGGCCTACCTGCCACTCGTCGACCGAGACGCGAACCGGCTTCGAGGGCATGGTGAAGACGAGGTCCGCGCGTCCCCCCGCCGGCAGATCGATCGAGACGTTCTCGAGGAGCGCCGGACGGTTCAGGTCGGTGCCGTCCACTGCAGCCACCCGGAACGTCGTGCCGGTGAGGGCGAACCGGTGCGATGCGTTGTCCGTGTTCACCAGTCGAAGCCGTGCCGGCGTACCCTGCGCGACCGCCCGCCGCTCGAGGACGTCGCTCCCGTTGATCGTTGGCACGCCGTCGTAGATGTGCGCGAGGAGCGGAAGGTCGAGCCTGCGCCCGGAGCCCTGCGGAGGCTCGATGACGAAGGCGCCGAAGAGACCGCGCCGGACCTCCTTCGACGAGAGCTGATGGGTGTGGTACCAGAACGTCCCCACCTGCTCGGCTCGGAAGCGGTAGACATACCGCTCACCGGGGAGCACCGCGTCCTGCGTGACGCCGGCGACTCCGTCCTCGGCATTCGGCACGTCGACCCCGTGCCAGTGGAGCGTGACCCCACTCTCGACGTCCTCGTTCACGAGCGTGACTTGCACGAGCTCGCTCTGCCGCACGCGCAACTCGGGGCCGGGCGAACTTCCGTTGAACGTCAGCGCCTCGACGACTTTCCCGGACGCGAGCCGGATCTGCGCATGGCGTGCCTCGAGCGTGAACGCAGTGGGCCGTGTGTCGGCACGTCTCTCGCGTAAATCGGTGACGCTTATTCCGCCGCTGTGGCCTTGATGCCCGGACATGCCGTTGACGACGCTAGGAGCGGCCGGGCCACCGTAGTCCGGCGTCCCGTAGTCCAGCACGCTGTAGGTGCCGGGTAGCCGGCTCTCGTACCACAGCTTCCCAATCCACCCGAGACCGCCGAGCGCGAGTGTGCAGACGAGGATGATCGCCGATCCAGTGACGACACGCCGCACGGCGCCAGGGTATCGGCGCCAGGGTAGCGCCGTCGGTAGCGAGCGTCGACCCCCGAGCGACCCCTGAGCGACCTCTGGGCGGGAGAGCCGGTGCCCGCTCACGGATCTGCGTGAGGCCGGCTTCGCGTCGAGCCTCTAGCATCGCCGCGATGCGAAACGTGCGGGTCGCCGTGGTCGGGTCCGGGCCCGCTGCGTTCTATGCGGCCGGCTACCTGCTCGCGAGCGAGCGGCCGCTCGAGGTGGACATGATCGAGCGCTTGCCGACGCCGTGGGGGCTCGTTCGGCTCGGCGTCGCGCCCGATCATCCGAAGCTAAAAGAGGTGTCGCGCGCATTCGAGCGGATCGCGCAACGGCCCGGCTTTCGCTTTCTCGGCAACGTCGAGGTGGGCAAGTTCGTGAGCCACGACGAGCTGATGCGCGCGTATGACGCGGTCGTGTACGCGGTCGGTGCGCAGACGGATCGCCGCCTCGGGATCCCGGGCGAGGACCTTCCCGGCTCGTGGTCTGCGACGGAGCTCGTGGCTTGGTACAACGGTCACCCCGACTTCCAGGACCTACCGTTCGACCTTGCCGTCGAGCGTGCGGTCGTCGTCGGGAACGGGAACGTCGCGCTCGACGTCGCGCGCATGCTGGCCCTCACGCGCGAGGAGCTCGCCCCGACCGACACGACCGATCCCGCAATCGAGGCGATCGTCGCATCACCGATCGAAGAGATCGTCGTTCTCGGCAGGCGGGGACCGGTGCAGGCGTCGTGGACACCCGCCGAGCTGGCGGAGCTCGGCGAGCTCGGAGGTGCCGACGTCCTCCTGGACCCGGGGGAGCTCGAGCTCGACCCAGCAAGCGAGCTCGAGCTGGCTGCGTCGACGGCGATCGTGAAGCGGAACTTCGACGTGCTCCGCGAGTTCGGGGGGCGCGCGCCGACCGGAAAGCCTCGGGCGATCAGGCTTCGCTTCCGCGTCTCGCCGGTGGCCATCCTCGGCAGCGAGCAGGTCGAGGGAGTCGAGATCGTCCACAACCGGCTCGAGCCCGATGCGAGCGGCGCCGTGCGGGCGGTCTCCACCGACGAGCGCCAGATCGTCCCCGCCGGCATCGTCTTTCGCAGCGTCGGCTACCACGGCGTCGCACTGCCGGGCACGCCCTTCGACGAGCTGACCGGGACGATGCCGAACGTCGGCGGTCGGGTCCTGGACGCTTCGGGGACGCCCATCCCCGGTCTCTACTGCGCCGGCTGGATCAAGCGTGGCCCGACCGGCGTCATCGGAACGAACAAGAAGGACGCAACCGAGACGGTCGACCTGCTGCTCGCCGACCTCGATTCGGGCGCGCTTTCGACCGGCGAGCGGTCGCTCGACCTCGAGTCGCTGCTCGCCGAGCGAGGCGTCGACGTGATCTCGTACGAAGGGTGGGAAAGGATCGACAAGCTCGAACGAACGCGCGGCGCCGATCAGAGCCGCCCCCGCATCAAGCTCGCCTCGTGGAAGGAGCTCGTCGACGCCGGCCGCAACTGACCAAAAACAGTTTGGGACGGGGCCGGGCTAGACTCGACGCAAT
>JACCVK010000025.1 GCA_013698195.1 Actinomycetota bacterium
GCGTCCGTCTGTGCGATGTACTCGGCCGAGAGCCGCTTCGGCGCCTGGATCAGCCATGCGTCCTCGAGCCGCTCGAAGAGCTCGTCCCGGCCAATCGCCGCGAGTCGAATGATGACGCCTGGGTATCCGTTGTAGTGCGGCGTGACGTAGTAGACGTCGGGGTTCGAACCGAGGATGAGCTGCTTCTCGTCGCGGTCGACGCGAACAGCGAGGCCGCGTCCGTCGCGGTCCCGGGCACGCCAGGCGAAAAGCTTGCCTCGCACACGCCAGGCCGGCCGCCCTTCAAGGGATGCCTCGACCTCAGGGAAGCTGCTGGCGATCCTACGAACCGTTCTCCAGTCGGCCATCGTCGCCTAGTCCGCCGCAAGTCCGTCGACGAGCCGCTTCGGCGCGCGCAGCAGCCACGCGTCCTCGATTCGCTGGCCGAGCTCGGCGACCCCGATGTGCTCGAAGCGCACGAGCAGGATCGGGTAGGTCGCGTAGTGCGGGGTCGTGAAGTACGCGTCCGGATTCGACTCGAGCAAGAGGTCCTTCTCCTCGGGGTCGACGCGGACGCAGAGCGCGCCGGCCTCGTTCGGGCTCAACCAGGTGAAGAGCCTCTTGCCGACTCGGAGCGCCGGCTGACCGTAGGACGTGCCCTCCTCGACGCCTGGAAACGCGAGCGCGAGCTCCCGGACGGTCTTCCAGTCGGCCACTCGCCGGAGACTAGCCCCGCGCGCAAGCCCTCACATACCCTTCGGGCGAATGACCGAGCCGTCGGATTCCGCCGGGCGCACATCGTTTCGGCGGCGTAGCGGCAAGTGGCTCGCGGTCGCGCTCACCATCGTCCTCGGGCTCGTCGCCGCTGGGATCGTCGCCTTCGTCGTCTTCGTACGATCGTCCGGGCCAGGCGACCCGGGAGACTTCTACGTCGCCCCCTCGCCGCTGCCGGAAGACGAGCCGGGGACGGTCATCCGCTCCGAAGAGCTCGACGAGCCGCCTGCGGGCTCGAGGGCGTGGAAGATCCTCTACCTCTCGAAGAGCTATACCGGCGAGCCGACCGCGGTGAGCGGACTGCTCTTCGTGCCGACGACGCCCGCGCCGGAAGGTGGGCGGCAGGTCGTTGCCTCCACGCACGGCACGATCGGAATCGCGTTTCAGTGTGGCGGGTCGAATCTCGGGCCGTCGTACTACCCGGCGATCGACGGACTCGAGGAATTCCTGCGCGCGGGCTACGTCGTCGCGGCCACCGACTACCAGGGTCTCGGAACACCTGGACCGCATCCGTATCTCGTCGGCGAGTCCGAGGCGGCCGCCGCGCTCGACGCCGTCCGCGCCGCGCGGCTGTTCGCGCCTGCCGAGGCCGGCTCGCGCTTCGCAGTCTACGGCGCGTCCCAGGGCGGGCAGGCCGCACTCTTCACGGGTCAGGAGGCCTCGTCGTATGCGCCCGACCTCGACCTCGTCGGCGTCGCCGCGGCCGCGCCGGCAACCGATCTCGCGAACCTCTTCGAGGCGAACCGGGACACGACGTTCGGCCGGGTCCTCTCCGCGTACACGATCGACGCATGGACGAAGATCTATCCGCAGCTCGACATCGACGAGCTCGTCACGCGGGCGGCGCAGCCCGTCGTGAGGCAGATCGCCGGGCTCTGCATCCTCGTCGACCGGAACTCGACGATCTCTGCTGCGCTTGTCAGCGAGCTTCTCCGCATCTCGTATCTCAAAGCGGTGCCGTGGGAGGTCGAGCCGTGGAAGGGGTTGATCTCGCTCAACAGCCCAGGGGCAGAGTGGATCGGCGCGCCCGTCTACATCGCGCAAGGTGAGGCTGACATGCTCGTCCGCCCCGAGATCACGAGGGATTTCGTCGAGCGGCTCTGCCGGCAGAACGAGACCGTCGAGTACCGAACCTATCCGGGCGTCGGCCACGTCCAGGTCGGTGGGGCGGCCTCCGCTGGCGTCGTGGAGTGGGTGGCCGACCGCTTCGCCGGCGAGCCGGCGCCGACGACCTGCTCGTAGCCGCGCTACGCGTCCGGCGGGCGGCGCTCGGGGAACCGCGGCAGGCCGTCGTCCGGGATCGGCTCCCAGGACGCGGCGTAGGCGACGAACTGCCGTACGCTCGGACGAACGCCAGGGTCGTCGTCGAACGCGCTCATCCGGACTCCGGACACGGTTCCATCCTCCGGATTCCTGATCCAGAGATGGGCGCCGCAGAGCGAGCAGAAGACCTTCGCGAAGCCGTCGGCGGGCTCGTACGCGCCGAGGACATCCTCACCCGAGAGGATGCGTAGCGACCCGGGGACGATCCTTGCAGAGGCCGAGACCGCGGTTCCCGTTCGCCGCTGACAGCGCGTGCAGTGGCAGTAGCTCGCGGAGATCGGTGCCTCGGCAACCTCGAAGCGAACGGCGCCACAGAGGCAGCCACCGGTCAAGGGAAGCACTGCCATGCGGTCACGCCGGCGACGGCTCGAGCTTGCCTTCGCCCACGACGACGTCCTGGCGCCGGAGCAAGACGAGCAGCAGGACGGCGCCCGCGGCGACGAGCAGCGCGCTTCCGAGGTACGCGACGTGGAATCCGTCGACG
>JACCVK010000032.1 GCA_013698195.1 Actinomycetota bacterium
TGCTTGCGCGCTTCCGAGCCGGCCCGGGCGACGTCACCGTCCCGAATCGCGTCGTCGATCGGAACGTGGAACTCGGCGAGATCCGCTTGATCCCAGTAGGTCCAGTACGTGGCGAACGCGGTCGACACGTCGATCCCGAGGACGAGCCAGCTCTGGAGCAACGGCTCATTCGCTGCCAGCTCGACCATGACGCGATGGAAAGCGAGGTCCGCCGAGACCTGAGTGCGCCAGTCGCTGCGCGCGGCCGCGCGACGCATCTCCGCGACCCCGCGCTCGAGCCGGCGAACGTCGCCGTCCGCCTGCACGGCCGCCTCCCGCGCCGCAAGCTCCTCGAGAGCCGCACGGACGGGAAAGACGGGAAGGAGCTGACTGTCGTCCACGGCGCGCACGCGTGCGCCGCGGAATGGCTCGGACTCGACGAGACGCAGGAGCTCGAGGTCGCGAAGCGCCTCGCGGACCGGCGCCTGGCTCGTACCGAGCTCGCGCGCAAGCCGCGTCTCGACGAGGCGCTCGCCGGGCTCGATCTCGCCGCGCAAGATGCGCTCGAGGAGGATCTCCTTGATCTGCTCGCGGAGGACGGTGCGTGCGACCGTCAACTCGTCACCCCGCGACGACCGGGTTCGTGAGGGAGCCGAGTCCCTCGATCTCCACCGTCACCTCGTCACCCGGCTCGAGCAACCGCTGGGGATCGCGGAAGACACCGACGCCCGCAGGCGTGCCCGTGAGGATGAGGTCGCCTGGCTCGAGCGTCATCGTCTGCGCTGCGTGGCTGATGATCTCGTCGACGCCGAAGATGAGGTTCGCTGTCGTCGAGTCCTGGAGCACCTCCCCGCTGACGATCGCGCGGATGCGGAGGTTGTGCGGATCCGAGACCTCGGCGGCGGGCACGAGCGCCGGTCCAACCGGGCAGAACGTGTCGGGCGACTTGCCGCGCGTCCACTGGCCGTCCGCGAACTGGAGATCGCGGGCGCTCACGTCGTTCGCGCAGATGTAGCCGAGGACAGCAGCGAACGCGTTCTCCTTCGAGACGCCGCGCACCCGCGAGCCGATGACGACACCGAGCTCGGCTTCGTAGTCGCACTTGCCGACCACCGGCGGGATCACGATCGGCTCACCGGGGCCGATGAGCGCGTTCGGCCACTTCGCGAAGAGGAGCGGCGCCGTCGGCAGCTCTGCGCCCTGCTCCTCGGCATGGTCCGAGTAGTTGAGACCGACGCAGACGATCTTGGAGGGGCGCTCGATCGGGAGGCCGTTCGTACCCACGTGCCAACCCTAAACCTGTGGCACGGGCAGTTGCAGCCTGTTGCAGCGGTGTCGGTGCTACGAGAAGCTTGCGCTCGATGTCTCCTGCCTCGGAAGCCCGGTTCGCGGACGGACTTCGCTACCGGATCGAGATCCCGTCGGTCGAAGGGCCGGACGTCCTGCGTGAAGTCGTTGAGGAGGCTGACGCTCGGGGCGTGCCGGTGCGGCGTGTCTCGCAGGGCTCGGGCGTGATGATGCTGACCGACCGCGAGCTCGCCGAGATGGCAGAGCTCGGTGCCGAGCACGGAATCGAGGTCTCGCTCTTCCTCGGGCCGCGCGGCGCGTGGGACGCGGGCGGACAGTCGTTCGTCGCGGGTGCGGCTGGAGGCGTCGCGCGCGGACGCTCGGGTGTCGAGTGGTGCATTGCGGAAGTCCGGCGCGGCCTCTCGTTCGGGTTTCGCTCGTTTCTCGTAGCCGACGTCGGCGTGCTCGCAACGCTCGGTGAGATGAAGCGAGCTGGGGAGTTGCCCGATTCGCTCGTCCTGAAGACGTCCGTCCTCCTCCCGTGCGCGAACCCCGAGACCGCACGCGCGCTCGAAGAGCTCGGCGCGACGACGATCAACGTCTCGACCGATCTCTCGGTCGGTGAGCTCGGCGAGGTACGCGCCGCCTGCTCGGCGCCGCTCGACGTGTACGTCGAGGCTCCCGACGACCAAGGCGGCTTCGTGCGCTTCTACGAGGTGCCGGAGATGATCCGGGCGGCGGCGCCCATATACGTGAAGCTCGGCGTCCGGAACGCCCCGAACATCTATCCCGCGGGGCTCCACCTCGCCGATGTCGCCGCGAGGCTCGCACGGGAACGGGTGCGGCGTGCGGAACTCGTCCTGCGTCTTCTCCGAGAGCGCGCGCCCGATCTCGTCGAGGGTCGGGGAGACGACGCACCGCTCGATCTCGGAGTGCCCAAGCCGTGAGGGAGCGCTTCCTGGCGATCTACACCGCCGCGCTCGCGGACGTCCTCGACGCGCGCGGGTTCCGCGAGCAGACCCTCCCGCCCTCGATCCGAGCGCTCGCGCCAGGGATGCGACTGGCGGGGCCCGCGTTCACCGTCACGGGGCACGCGGTTGAGACGGCGGACTACGACACGGCGTTGCGCAAGGTACTCCAGATGCTCGGCGAGGTTCCCGCGGGACATGTCGCCGTCTACGCCTGCAACCACGACGTGTCTGCCCATCTCGGTGAGTTGTCGGTCACGTCGCTCGAGGCACGCGGCGTCGCGGGCTGCGTGCTCGACGGCGGCTGTCGAGACGTGCGCTTCATCCTCGACCAGGGCTTTCCCGTGTTCTGCGCCCATAGGGCCCCCGACGACTCGACGTTGCGCTGGCAGCTCGAGGCGACGGAGGTGCCGATCAACATCGGCGCGGTGCGAATCGAGCCCGGCGACTGGATAGTCGGGGACGACGACGGCGTGGTCGTGATCCCGCACTCGAGCGCCGAGAGCGTTCTGGCCGAGGCCGAAGAGAAGGCGGCGACGGAGAACGAGATCCGTCTCGCGGTACGCGACGGGATGCCACCGCTCGAAGCGTACGAGCGGTTCGGCACCTTCTAGGCGCCGTTCCGGACCTGCTTCGTTCGGTCAGCCGATCGCGAGCGCCAGCTTGCCGAAGTGCTCGCCGGCCGACATTCGCTCCAGCGCTGCTTCGGCCTCCGAGAGCGGACGCACCGAGTCGAGCACAGGCCGCCAGGTCGCGTCCTCGAGCATGCGCAAGAGCCCCTCGAAGTCGCGCGGGCTCCCGAGCTGCGTGCCGTAGAGCGACTGCTGCTTGAAGTAGAAGGGACGAACGCCGAGGGTCACCTCGGTTCCGCCGGTCCCTCCGAGGACGACGACGCGGCCTCCCGGGCGGACACAGTCGAGCGACTGCTGCCAGGTGGAGCCGACCGAATCGAGCACGACGTCGACCGAGCCGAGCTCGCTGACTGCCGCAGGCCAGTCCTCCGTCGTCGCGTAGTTGACGCCGGCGTCCGCACCGAGCTCCTTCGCCCGCTCGATCTTCTCGTCCGAGGACGAGGTGACGACGACGCGCGCGCCGGTCTGCACGCCGAGCTGCACCGCAAACGTCGAGACGCCGCTGCCGGCACCGAGCACGAGCAGCGTCTCGCCCGCCTCCAGACGTCCCCGCGAGAACAGCGCCCGATACACGGTGACGGCCGCGAGTGGGAAGACAGCGGCCTCCTCCCACGAGAAGCCAGGCGGCTTCGGGTAGAGGTTCTCCTCGGGCAACGCGATCAGCTCCGCATACGTTCCGTCGCGCGGGCCGCCCAGGATGCCGAACCCCGGCGCAGGCGCATCCTCGCGTTCGCCCCAGCCGAGACCCGGAAAGACGACGACCTCCTCGCCGGTGTCGCGCCGGACGCCGGCACCGTCGGATCCCGGGACGAGCGGCAGCGGGAACGGAAACACCCCGCTCCGCACGAAGAGGTCGCGCCGATTGAGCCCCGCAACGCGCAACTCGACAACGACCTCCCCTGCCGACGGCTCCGGATCCGGAATCGTCTCGAACCGGAGCACGTCACCTTCGTGTGCGCGCACCGCTTGCATCAGTCGGACTCTCCTTCCGGTGGGAGAGGGTTCCAGGCGGGGGACGAGTCGTTGTCGTCGCGGTTCGTAAGCAGCTCGATGCCCCCGTCTCGGTTGATCGCCTCGATCGCGCCGCCGCGGGAGAAGACAATCGTCACGCCGTCCGGCGACCAGGCCGGCTCGAAGGCGTCCGACTGCGTTTGCGTGTAGCGCTTCCGCGCCTTCCCCCGGAGATCGACGCTGTAGATGTCGTAGGTAGCCCGGTCGAGGTCCCCCGCGAAGGCGATTCGCTTGGAATCGGGCGCCCACGCCGGGCCGAAAATCGCTCTCCCGAATGACGTGACCCGGCGCCGCTCGGTGCCATCGGGATGCGCGATCCACAGCTCCCGGATGGATGTGCCGGGCGTCCGTTGCGTGTACGCGATCCAGTTCCCGTCCGGTGACCAGGCCGGATCGGCTTCTTCCGCCAGGTCGTCGGTCAGGCGCCTCACGTCCGTTCCGTCTGCGCTCATGACGTAGATACGACTCGGCGTGCCGCGTGCGAACGCGAGCGATGCTCCGTCAGGCGACCAGGTCGGATGTACGTCGTTCTCCTCCGTCGCTGTCAGCCGGCGCGTTCCGGTTCCGTCGGCACTCATCGTGTAGATGTCGAACGACGATCCGCGCTTGCTCGAGAACGCGATCCGCGTCGCATCCGGCGCCCACGCTGGGTCCACCTGGAAGAACAGCGTCGGCGGATCCGAGGAGTCCGTTTCGGCGGCGGTCAGCCGCCGCTGGCGTCCGCCGTCCGCATTCAGCTCGAAGAGCGCGTAGTCCC
>JACCVK010000038.1 GCA_013698195.1 Actinomycetota bacterium
ACAGCCTTGAGCTCGCGTCCTCCCGCAACGCCGCCCGCGACGTCGTAGATGAGCTCGCGCAAGGTCGTTCCGAGCGGCCGCTCGTAGTTCCCGGGGTTGGCCACGTTCCCGGAGAGCGAGAACACCGCCGTGCCGGGCGCGGACGGCGGACCGATCTTCGCGAACTCCTCGGGCCCGAGCTCGATGATCTTCGGCACGAGCGCGATCGTGCTCACGTTGTTGATCTGCGTCGGTGCGTCGTACAACCCCTGCACGGGCGGAAACGGCGGCCGCGGCCGTGGCTGGCCGCGCCTGCCCTCCAGCGACTCGAGCAGCGCGGTCTCCTCTCCGCAGATGTACGCGCCCGCTCCGCGGTGGAGGACGATCGTGACCCCGTCGAGCAGGTCGGCCGCACGCGCCTCGTCCAGTGCCGCGCGCATGACTTCGAACTCGTCGAGGTACTCGCCGCGGATGTAGATGAAGACGCTCTGCGACCCGATTCCGTGCGCGGTGATCAGGCAGCCCTCGATCAGCCGGTGGGGCGTGAAGCGCATGACATCGCGGTCCTTGAACGCGCCGGGCTCCGACTCGTCCGCGTTCACGACGAGATAGACGGGCTTACCGGTGTCCTTCGCGAGCAACGATGCCTTTCGCCCCGTCGGGAACCCGGCGCCCCCTCGTCCCCGGAGGTTCGCCGTCGTGATCGCATCCACGATCGCCTGCGGCTCCCGCGCTCGGGCGGTTGCCAGCGCGGCGTAGCCGCCGACCGCGCGATAACCGTCGAGCCGGGTGAGGTCGTGCTCCTTCGTTCCCGCCATGAGGAGCTCAGGAGCGGCCACGGATCTCCTCCACGATCGCGGGCACGTCAGCGGGCTGGACGGGCTCGTGGTAGCGGTGGTCGACGACGACGACGGGTGCCCGTCCACAACCTCCGGCACACTCGATCGCGCGCAGCGTGAACGCGCCGTCCTCGGTCGTCTCACCGGGCGCGACGCCGAGCTCGCGCGCGAATGCGTCGACGACGGCCTGCGCGCCGACGAGTGCGCAGGAAAGGTTCGTACAGACCTCGATCATGTGCCGCCCGACGGGTGCGAGGTGCAGCATGTCGTAGAAGGACGCGATCGACAGGCAGTACGCGGGCGTGACGTCGAGCGCGTCGGCGACCTCGCGCAGTGCCTCGGGGGGCAGCCAGCCCTCGTGCTCCTCCTGCGCGATCCGAAGAGCGTCGAGCACGAGCGAGCGCCGGTCGGGATAGAGGCCGCGCAGCGCGCCGAGCTCGTTCTCCAACCTGCTGCTCACGCCGGCTTCACCTGTCCGCTTCCCCCATGACCGGATCGAGCGACCCGGCGATCGCGATGAGATCTGCGACGAGGCACTCCTGGACGACGGTCGCTGTCGCCTGTAGCGCAGCGAAGCTCGGCGCACGGAACCGGACGCGCCACGGCCGTGCTCCGCCATCCGATACGAGGTAGCAACCGGCCTCTCCGCGAGGAGACTCGATGACGACGTAGGCCTCGCCCTCGGGCACGGTGAAGCCTTCGGTCACGAGCTTGAAGTGGTGAATGAGGGTCTCCATGGAGGTGTGTAGCTCGTGCCGCGGTGGCAGCACGACCTTGCGATCGTCCGTGATCCACGGCTCGTTCTCCATCGCGTCGAGCCGGTCGAGGCACTGGCGGACGATGCGCACCGACTCGCGCATCTCGTCCATGTGGACCTTGTAACGGTCGTACACGTCGCCGTTCGAATAGACCGGCACGTCGAACTCGACCTCGTCGTAGGCGAGGTACGGCATCGCTTTTCTCAAGTCCCAGTTGACACCGGACGCGCGCAGCACGGGTCCCGACTGCGCAAGCGCAAGCGCATCGTCGGCCGACAGCAGGCCGACGTCCTTCGTCCGCTCGAGCCAGATGGCATTTCGGTCCAGGATCGCCTCGTACTCGTCGACCGACTTGAGCATCGCGGAGCAGAACTTGCGCGTCTCGGAGGTGAACTCGGGCGGCAGGTCCTCGGCTAGCCCTCCAACCTGGAAGTAGCGCGTGTGCATCCGGGTCCCGCCGGCCATCTCGAAGAGGTCGAGGAGCGAGTCGCGGTCGTCAAACGTGTACCAGAGGAGCGAAATGGCACCCAGCTCGAGCGCCGAGGTCCCGAGCCAGATGAGGTGCGAGTGAATGCGGTTGAGCTCGGTCAGTGCCATCCGTGCCCACGTCGCACGACGCGGCACCGGCATCTCCAACAGTTTCTCGACGGCCAGGACGTACAGCAGCTCGTTCGCCTGGAACGACACGTAGTCGATCCGTGGTGCGTACGTGACCGACTTCCACCACGTCTTGGCCTCCATGTTCTTCTCGAAGCCGGTGTGGAGGTAGCC
>JACCVK010000059.1 GCA_013698195.1 Actinomycetota bacterium
CGCTTCGGCTTGCGGAATCGTCCGGGGAAAGCCGTCCAGGAGGTACCCGTCTTCGCCCTCGAGCCGCTCGCGGATTAGGCCGATCATCAGATCGTCCGGGACCAGGTCGCCGCGCTCGAGGATCGGCGCGACCCTGCGGCCGCGCTCGGTCCCCGCCGCGACCGCCCCGCGCAGGATGTCCCCGGTCGCGACGTGGGCGAGCCCGCGTGCGCCGACCAGGCGTCTCGCCTGGGTTCCCTTGCCCGATCCCTGCGGGCCGAGAATCAGCATCCTCAACGGGATCTCACTCGCACGGACACGCTCGCCCCTATTTCAGGAAGCCTTCGTAGGAGCGCATCATCATCTGCGACTCCATCTGGCGCATCGTGTCGAGCGCGACGCCCACTGCGATCAGGACCGAGGTGCCGCCGAGCGCGCCGGCGCTCGCCTGAGAGAAGCCTCCGTACGCGATGAAGAGGCTCGGCAAGACGGCCACGAGCGCAAGGAAGAGCGCTCCCGGCAAGGTCAGACGCGAGAGCACACGGTCGAGGTATTGCGCGGTCGGTGGCCCCGGTCTGATGCCGGGGATGTAGCCGCCGTACCGGCGCAGGTTGTCCGCCTGGTCGACCGGATTGAACTGAACCGCCGTATAGAAGTAGGTGAAGATGACGATCATCAGGCCCTCGAAGAGCAGGTAGATCCAGTCGCCGGGCTGGAAGTACTCGTTCACGAAGTCCTGCGTCGTCGGGAAGTACTGAGCGACCGTCGGCGGGAACGCCAGGATCGCCGCGGCGAAGATGATCGGGATGACGCCGGCCATGTTGACCCGGAGTGGCAGATACGTCGAGCCGCCGGCGGTCATCCGCCGGCCCACCATGCGCTTCGCGTACTGAATCGGGATTCGACGCTGGCCCTCCTGCACGAAGACGACCGCCGCGCAGATCCCGACCGCGATGAGCGGGTAGAACAGCTTCTCCATCGGGCCGCCGTTCCACCAAGCCGCGATGCCGATGGGTGCGCCGACGAGGATGGACGCAAAGATGAGAATCGAGATCCCGTTGCCGACGCCACGCTTCGTGATCAGCTCACCCATCCACATGAGCAGCGTCGTTCCGGCGGTGAGTGTGACGACGATCAGGACGGTCTCGCCCCCACTAGCATCGAGGATGCCCTGGTCGCGGAAGAGAAACGCGTAGCCGACGGCCTGCGCGGCCGCGAGAGCGACGGTGAGATAGCGCGTGTACTGCGTGATCTTCGCGTAGCCCGCCTCGCCCTCTTTCTGGAGCTCGGCGAGTCGCGGGATCACGACGGTCAGGAGCTGGAGGATGATCGAGGCCGTGACGTACGGCATGATCCCGAGCGCGAAGAGCGAGAACTGCGAGAGCGCCCCGCCGGAGAACAGGTTGAGCAGGCCGAGAACGGTGCCCCCCTGGCCCGAGAAGTAGTTCTCGATCGCGTCCGAATTCACGCCGGGCGCGGGAATCCAGGAGCCCAGTCGGTAGGCGGCCAGGATCAGCGCGGTAAAGAGCACGCGGCGGCGAAGCTCTGGAACTCTCCACGCGTTCGCCAACCAGCTGAACATGCGCTACTCCTCGGCCTCGGCTTCTGCTTCGGTCGAACCGTCGGCCGGCTCGGCGGGAGCTGACTCAGCCGGTGTCGGCTCGTCGTCAGCCTCGGCGGCGGCGGGCTTCGCGGCCTTGTGCCGCTTCTTCTTCTTCTCGACGGGCTCGCCTCGGAGCCAGGTGACGGTGCCACCGGAAGCTTCGATCTTCTCGACGGCGGACTTGGAGAACCCGTGCGCCGAGACGGCGAGCTTCGCCGTTAAGTCGCCCTCACCAAGTATTTTCACGTCGACGGAGACCTTGCGGATGAGGCCCGCGGCCTTGAGCGTCTCCGGGGTCACCTCGGCGCCCGCGTCGAATCGCGCTTGGAGGTCACCGACGTTGACGGGCTGGCTGTAGGTCCGGAACGGGCCGATGGGCATCGCGTCCGCCGAGGTGTTGCCGCGGAGCTTGCCCACGCGCATGTCGATCGGCATCTGGCCGCCCTCGAACCCTGCGGGCATCTTGTGCGACCCGGCGCGCGACTTCTGGCCCTTGATCCCGCGGCCCGAATATCGGCCCTTCCCGGATCCGAGCCCGCGCCCGACACGCTTGCGATCCTTGCGCGCCTGCGCCGGTTTGAGGCTCGACAGGCTGAGCTCGCTCGCTGAGGGCTCGGCCGCCAGATCCTCCCTAGCGAGATCCTTCCTAGCCATTTGCGCCGTCCTTCCCCTCGATGCGAACGAGGTGGTTGACATGACGCAACATTCCGCGCAGCTCCGGGCCGTCCTTATGCTCGGCGGTGCGGCCGATCTTGCCGAGCCCGAGCGCGCGCAACGTGCCCTCGTGCTTGTAGGTCTGGCCGACCGTGCTTCGCACCTGCGTGATCTTGACCGAGCTCATTCCGCGACTTCCTCCGCGGCGGGCTCGGCCTCGGTCGCAGTCGCCGCGGCGGGTTGCTCGGTGTCCTCGTCGACGGTCTCCGGCGCGGGCTTGAACGGCAGCACCTCGGCGATCGTCTTGCCGCGGAGCTGGGCCACGTCCTCGGGACGGAAGAGTCGCTCGAGTCCGTTGACCGTCGCCCGCGTCATGTTGATCGGCGTCGTCGTCCCGAGGCTCTTCGCGAGCACATCTCGAATGCCGGCGAGCTCGAGCACGGCGCGCACGCCGCCGCCTGCGATGACGCCGGTTCCCTCGCTTGCCGGGCGCAGGACGACGCGCGCAGCCCCGAACCGGCCGACGATCTCATGCGTGATCGTCTGGCCGTGCTTCGGCACGGTGAAGAGGTTCTTCTTCGCATCTTCGACCGCCTTCGAGATCGCGAGCGGAACCTCGCGCGCTTTCCCGTAACCAAGGCCGACGCGATCGATCTCGTCGCCGATGACGACCAGCGCGGTGAACGAGAACCGGCGACCGCCTTTTACCACCTTGGCGACGCGGTTGATCTCGATCACGCGCTCCTTGAGCTCGCGCGAATCGGCTACTTCTCTGGTGCTCAAAACTGAAGCCCTCCCTCTCGGGCGCCCTCAGCGAGCGCCTTCACACGTCCGTGGAACAGGTAGCCGCCGCGGTCGAAGACGCAGCGCTCGATCTTGGCCTTCTTCGCCTCGGTGGCCAGAGCCTTGCCCACCGCGGTCGCCTGCTCGATCTTCTTGCCTTCTGTCTTCTTCCCGCGGCCACCGGAGAGCGACGTCCAGCCGGCGGAGGCGAGCGTGCGGCCACTCTCGTCGTCGACGAGCTGCGCGAAGATGCCGCGATTCGAGCGGAAGACGACCAGCCGCGGGCGTTCGGCAGTACCGGCGATCTTCGCGCGAACACGCCGGTGCCGGCGCAGCCGCGCTTCCCTCCTCGTCATGACGCTCATGGGCAGGGCTCCTGCCCGGGAGCGTGGAGGGG
>JACCVK010000083.1 GCA_013698195.1 Actinomycetota bacterium
CATAAGCGCCGACTTCACCTGCTTGGGCGTCCAGGTCGGATGACGCTGTACGAGCAGTGCTGCCGCACCTGCGATGTGCGGCGCCGAGAAGCTCGTCCCGTCGAGCACGGCGAACGGATCGCCGGCAAACTCGGGCAGCGTCGAGGACAGGATCTGCGAGCCGGGCGCCGTGATGTCCGGTTTCAGCGCGTGCCCGAACGGCGTCAGTCCCCCGGCCGAGAAGCTCGAGGGCACGCCCGCCCAGGTCGTGTCCACTTCGAGCACGTCTCGATTGAAGCGAACGCTGACCGCACCCCCGGCGCCCGCCATCGCCTGTCGGAGGCGCGCGCCGTCGAGGTCCGAGATCGTCCCACCGTCGAGTCCTGAGAAGAGCGAGAAGGAGGGATCACCGGGACGGTTCTCCGCGACGACCATGCCGACCGCGCCGGCAGCCCGTGCCCTCGCGGCCTTCGCGTCGTACTGACAGCCCCCGCGCGAGACGAGCGCAATTGCCCCGCGCAAGGAACCGCCGGCCAGGGTCCCTTCACAGAGCAGCCGGTTGCCCCCCGACCCGGAGATGGTCCCCACGTCGACGAGCCGCTGGTTTGCCGTCGTCCACGAGGGTGGAATGTTGTCGCTGGCGACGAACGGCATCGGTCCGAAGGAGACCGCAGGCGCGACGACACGCAGTGAGTTGCCGAAGACGTGAGCGTTCGCGGTCGAGCCCACGCTGATCGCCTCCGGCGCCGTGGCGGGTGAGCCGGCCGTGCCGAGGCCGAAGTAATCACGGTCGTTCCCGGCCGAGACGACGGGCACGACGCCGGCCCGCACGACGTTCGCGACCGTTGGGATGAGCGCGTCGGTGCGAGGGTCGGCCTGTGGGCCGCCTCCCGAGAAGTTGATGACGTCCATACCGTCTGCGACCGCAGCCTCGAAGGCCGCCACGATCTCCGGAGTCGTGCCCGAGCAGCAGCCACCGAGCGGCAGCGGGACGTTGAAGACGCGGTAGTTGCCGATGTATGCGCGCGGCGCGACACCGCCTATGCCCTTGACCGCCGGATGACAGCCGCCCTGAGCCTCGCCGCAGACACCTCGGACTCCCGCAGGAACGTCCGTATTGGCGCGACCCGCGATGATCCCGGCGACGAACGTGCCGTGGAAGGAATTGTCCCGATCGAGCGGCGACGAGTTCGTCCCCCTGCTCGCGAAGCCTCGTGAGACGATGATCTTCGGCGTCGTCCCGCTCCCCTTCGGGAATCCTGCGGGATACGAGTACCCGGCCGGGTCGAAGAACGGGTGCTCCACATCGATCCCGTCGTCGACGACGGCAACTTTGATCCCGTCGCCGCGCGCGCCCGTGAGGGAGGAGAACTGGGCCGCGCCTATGACTGACGAGCCGCGGTTGAGCATCGACCGGTAGGTCAGGCTCGGGTACACGTTCTCCGCCAGCCCGAGCTCGAGGAGCTTCGGAAGCTGCGCGTATGGAAGGCTGACCGCAAACCCGTTCAGCAGCACGCGATAGCGGCGGGAGACCTGTGCGGCCGGCAGCTCCCTGTGCAAGGTCGCGATCGCGGCAGTCTGCGCCGCGTCGAGGCGAGCAAGATGCGAGCGGGCGAACGAGCTCGCGAGGTTCAGCTTGCGACGATGTCCGACGGTGGAGAACGAGCTGCGCGGCGCCGCGGCGGCCAAGGGCTCGCCGGCAAGCGTCACGATGACGCGCGTCGTCTCGGCCCGAGCAGAGGTCGCGCCCGGCATGACCTTCGGTCCCTGGCGCAACCGCGGAACCGTCTGGTCGGCGAACGAGCGCTCGACCGGCTGGAGCGCTCCTGAAGCGGTTCCTGCCGTTGTGACGACGGCGGCGAGACAGAGAAGCGCGAAGCGACGCAGAATCTCTCGCGCCCCTAGCCGATTGTCCTCGAGTAACTCCTTGAAGCCTTCAAGCCCTCGAAGACGATCGTGATCGTGCCTCGGAACGTCTTGCCCTTCGCGGCCGCCGGAATTCTGAACGTACACACGGCCTGTCGACCCACGAAGCGTCCCGTTCCGGCGAGCCGTGCAGAGCCGATCCGGCCGACGCACGTGACACGGCCGCCCTGGACGAGAGCGCCGGTGTCAGAGCGTGCAGCCTGGAGCCGAAGCGCAAACGACTTGCCGGCGAGCGGCCGGGCCGGGGCGGTCGAGAAATTGCGGACATTGAGCGTTGCGCGACCGATCTTGACCTCATACGTGTAGAGCCCTGCATCGACCGCGGGCGCGACGTCGGCAGTCGCGTTGGTGAAGTCGAGATCGCCCGTGACGGGATCGGTGGTCAGCCCGGCGATCACGATCGTGTTGAACCGCAGATTCTTCGTGTTCCCGAGCTCGGCCGCGCTGATCGTGATGGTCGCACCGCCCTGGTAGGAGAAGATCAACGACGTGGCCGGCGGGTCACCCGCGCGCCGTGTGAAGTTCCCGCCGTCCCACTTGAAGAGGAAGACCTCGCCCTGAAGCAGCTCGATCGCATAATCCGTCCCGTCAGGGCTACCGGTGGCCGGGTTGTTATCGGAATCGATCTCCATGGCGATGAGCATGTCCACTGTCAGCGCAGCGCGGTTCGGGATGTTGATCCGGAACGAGATCACGCCCGCATCGTTGTTCGACGCGACGATCGTCGTGATGTCCGGCGCAGCCGCGTTCTCCCCCGACGAGTCCGTGTAGGTCACCGCGTTCGCCGTCGCCGCTGCCGGAGCTGTCGTTCCGAGGGGCGCCGCGCCAACAGCCGCCGGCACTGCGACGCATGCCAAAGCGACGAGCGCAAGCAGTCCCGAAGACCTGAGCCGACCCACCTCGGAGGAGGCTACCGGCGGTTTCGCGTCAAGGCAAGACGAATGGTCGTTGCGCCAGCCGGCGTCGACACACACAATGCGAAGTGGGTGGAGGAAGGGGTCAAGCTTGACGACCGACGGCGGTCGCTACTCCTGCCGAGCGAAGGCAGGCGTCTGCGCGCGCGAAACAAGGAACGGCGCAGCCGCAGCTCGAACCTCGGATCCGACATGCGTCTCTTCGACACCGGCAGGCTGTCGTGAGCGGTGGCCGCGCTCCCGCGTCGATCGCTGAGCTCGTCCGCGCTCAGTCAGAGAGAGCTCCCGACGCTGTCGCACTCACAGGGCTCCACGGCCTGCCGCTCAGCTACTCCGCGCTCGGCGAGCGGCTGGAGACGGTGGAACGCGAGCTTCGCGGCACGGGCATCGGTCCCGAGGACCGAGTCGCGGTCGTCTTGGACGACGGCCCCGACCTTGCCGTCACGTTCCTCGCGATCGCCGCGGCCGCCGCGTGCGCGCCGCTCAACCCCGCCTATCGCGAGCAGGAGCTCGCGTTCTCCCTCTCGGATCTCGGGGCGACGGCTGTGGTCGTACGCGCGCGAGCGGCCTCGCCTGCGCGCGCCGTCGCAGAGCGTCTCGGCTTGGTTCTCCTCGAGCTCGAAGGACGCGACGGCCCGTCTGGCACGTTCTCGCTTCGCGCACACGGACGGCCGCGCGCTTCGGCTCAGGACCGCAATGCGGCAGCACTTCTCCTCCACACCTCGGGAACGACCGCCCGCCCGAAGCTCGTGCCACTGACCGAAGCGAACCTCTGCGCGTCCGCCGCCGCCATCGCAAGGACGCTCGAGCTCTGCCCGGACGACCGCTGCCTCGCGGTCATGCCGCTGTTCCACATCCACGGCCTCATTGCCTCCATCCTCGCGCCGCTCGCGGCCGGCTCGACGGTCGTGTGCACACCTGGGTTCCACCCGATTCGGTTCGCGGACTGGCTCGAGGCCACTCGCGCGACCTGGTACACCGCCGTGCCGACGATGCACAGGGCGGTGCTCGACCGCGTAGGCAGAAACGGCGCTCGGTTGCACGGCCTGCGCTTCGCGCGCTCCTCGTCGGCGGCACTTCCGGTGACGGTGAGCGCCGAGCTCGAAGCGAGGCTCGGCTGGCCGGTGATCGAGGCATACGGCATGACCGAGGCTGCGCACCAGATGGCGTCGAATCCCATTCCGCCGAACGAGCGGAAGCCGGGATCGGTCGGGTTGCCCGCCGGGCCTGAGATCGCCATTCTCGACGAGAACGGCATCGGCCTCGAGAACGGGGCGATCGGCGAGGTCGCAATCCGGGGGCCGAGCGTATTCGGAGGCTATGAGGGGAACCCGGAGGCGAATCTCGACGCGTTCACGAACGGCTGGTTCCGAACGGGCGACGAGGGCTACCTGGACGACGAGGGGTACCTCTTCCTACGCGGCCGCCTGAAGGAGATCATCAACCGCGGCGGCGAGAAGGTTTCGCCGCGGGAGGTCGAGGAGATCGTGCTCGCACATCCAGCCGTTGCGGACGTCGTCGCGTTCGCGCGCCCGCATGCGCGTCTGGGGTGAAGACGTCGCGGCGGCCGTCGTACTGCACGCCGGGAGATCTGTGGGTGCGCCCGCGCTGCGGCAGTTCGCCGCCTCGCGCCTCGCACCGTTCAAGGTTCCGGGATCGGTCGTCTTCCTGGACGAGCTCCCGAAGGGCGCGACGGGGAAGGTCCAGCGAGTCGGGATGGCCGAGCGGCTGGGACTTGCGATCGGTGACGCGGGCTCCGCACGACCCGCGTACGAGGCGCCTCGGAGAGAGCTCGAGGCACGGTTGTGCCGGCTCTACGAGGAGCTGCTCGGAGTCGAGCGGGTCGGCATACACGACGACTTTCTTGCCCTCGGCGGCGACTCGCTCCTGGTGGCGCAGCTCCTGGCCCGAATCGCGGAGGAAGCCGGCCCGGAAGTCGGCTCGGTCGAGAACGTGCCGGCCTGGTCGATCCTGTGGGCGCCGACGGTCGAGCGGCTCGCAGTCCTCCTCGAGCGGGGCTCGACCCTGCCGGGTGGAGCGATGCCCGTGGAGCCCGGTCGGTCCGGAACGCCGTTCTTCTTCATCCCCGCGCACGATTGGGGCACCGTCGGCCTCGGGGCTCTCGGACGGCGGCTCGAGGGCGAGCACGCGCTGTACACGTTCCAGCTTCGGCCGGAGCTCAGACCAGCCGATGTCACGGACGTGGCTGCGATGGCCGCACTGCTCGTGCAGGACCTCCGCGTCGCGCGGCCACAAGGCCCGTACACCGTGGGGGGCATCTGCTTCGGGGGCGGCCTCGCGCTCGAGGTCGCCCGCAAGCTCAAAGCCGCGGGCGAAGAAGTCCGTCTCATCCTGGTGAATCCGATCGGCGAGCGGCCCGGACGGGCTCGCCACGTGCTACGGGCGGCGCTCCTGAGCGCACGAAACGGATCGCTCATCTCGTGGCTCGGGCGGCGTGGCAAGCCGCGCGGTGCCTCCGCCGGTTCGTCCGCCGCAGCGAAAGCGGCAACCGAGCTCGAGCGCGCGCTGATCTCCGCAAGCCGCACGTACCGGGCTGCTCCGTTTGTGGGTCGCGTGACGATTCTCGCGGGGGCCGACTACACGACACCCAAGCGGTTCTGGGAAGGAATCGCGGGCGGCGGGCTCGACTGGCGCCCCGTGCCGCACGGAAGCGCAGCCGTCTTTCGCATGCGCCACCTGGATGCGCTCGCAACCGAGCTCGCCGACGTCCTCTCCACGCCCTGACTTCGCGACGGCCTCGCCTACGAGAAGACGACGATGCTGCGGATCCCGTCCTGGGCCTCCATTAACTCGAACCCGCGGTTCACGTCGTCGAGCGCGAGCCGGTGGCTCAGCATCGATTCGACGTCGATCTCGCCTGCGAGCCAGCGGTCGACCAGCTCCGGCACCTGCGTCCTGCCCTTGACGCCGCCGAACGAAGACCCGGTGACACGCCTGCCGGTGATCAGGAACCGCGGCACGATGTCGAGCGTCTCGCCCTTGCCGGCGACGCCGATCATCGTCGCCAGGCCCCACGCCTCCCGCGCAGCCTCGACCGCCTGGCGCATCACGTGCACATTGCCTGTCGCCTCGAAGGTGTAGTCGGCGCCGAAGCCGTCCGTTTCCGAGCGAATCCAGTCCACGACGTCGTCGCCGGCGAGGCGCGTGTCAGTGGCACCGTGATGGCGGGCCATTTCGAGCCGCTCGTCGGAGAGATCGATCGCGACGATCCGCTCCGCTCCAGCTAGTCGACAACCGATCACCGCACCCAGCCCGACCAGCCCGCAACCGAAGACGACGCACATCGACCCGCCCTCGACCCGAGCCGTGTAGAGCGCGGCACCGATGCCGGTCGACAGTCCGCAGGCGAAAGGCGCGCAGCCCTCGAGCGGCGCCTCCGGCGAGACCTTCGCGAGCGCGATCTCCGGCAGGACTGCGTACTCCGCGAAGGTCGACGTGCCCATGAAGTGACGCAGCGCCTCGCCGTCCCGAAAGAGCCGAGTCGTGCCGTCGGGGAGGTAGCCGAGCCCCTGCTGCTCGCGGATCGCGACGCACCGGTTCGTCCGCGGATCGAGACAGTGCCGGCACCGGCCGCACTCGGGAGCGAAGAGCGTGATGACGTGGTCGCCCGTGCGGAGCGAGTTGACGTCCGCCCCGACCGCCTCGACGACGCCTGCGCCCTCGTGGCCGAGAACGCACGGCGCGTAGCCGCTCGGATCGGCGCCCGAGGCCGTATAGAGGTCGGTGTGGCACACGCCGCAGGCGACGAGCCGCACGAGCGCCTCTCCCGCCTTCGGCTCGGCGAGCTCCACCTCCTGGACGGCGAGCGGCTGACCGAACTCCTCGAGCACCGCGGCACGAATCTGCATGCGGCCGATTATCGCCCGGTTGCGACGCGGCGGTACGCGGCGTACAGTGCGACGAAGCAACCGAGAGGTAGGTTCGCGTGCAGCGCACAGGACTCTCGATCGTTGCCGCGGCCTCTCTCGGCGCCCCGTACGGGGCGGGAGTCGAGCGATTAGCGCGATGACCGACATGAGCTCGTCGTGGCGCTCGCACGCTCCACGGTGGAGCGTGCCGCGCCGGAGGAGATGGTCATCTTCCCGGCTGCGGGCGAGGCGTATCTCGAGGGTCGCGACCCGTCGAAACAGACTCGTGGCGATCCGATGCTCGGGTTCGGCGTCGAGTCCGCCGTCATCTTGCTCACGCCCGTCGCACTGACCGTCGCGAAGGACGTGCTCGGCTTTCTCCGTACACAGTTCAAGAAACAGGCGGACGAGCACGGGGACGAGGCGTTCGACTGGCTCGTCAAGAAGCTGTTCCGCCGCGGTGACAAGAAGGAGCCGGGCGCCGATGCAACGGCGGATGCGACGGCGACCCCTCCCCCAACTTCCGCTCCGCCCGTCGAGCCGCCGGAGCTGACAGACGAGCAGCTCGAAGAGGTTCGCCAGCTGGCGATCGAGAAGGCGAAGCAGCTGAAGCTGCCGAAGGACAAGGCCGAGCTCCTCGCCGACTCGCTCGTCGGCAGTCTCGCGACGGCGTGAGCGCCGGAGCGGCCGACCCTTCTCCCGAACCCGCGGCGCGACTCAATCCCTTCGTCTTTCCGTCGGACACGACGTTTCGCTTCGCGCTGCTCTTCGTCGCAGTGATCGGAGCGAATCTGTACGTCTGGAACTTGCGGCGAGAACTGCCCGAGTGGCGCCTGCCGGTCGACGGGCATCGGCCCCGGACGCTCGATCCATGCCTCGAACAGCCTCGTCGAGGTCATCACCGTCGCCGCGGTGAACAGCCGTCACGAACGCATCGGCTATTCGTCCCAAGGGCCCGGAATGTTCGAGCGTGAGAAACCGGATCTTTCCGCCTACTCACACCTCTTCGCGAACTTCGGCCCCGGCAGGCCGGGCGGCGACACGGAAGCCCCGTTCGACAACGGGACGTCCGCGGCAACTCCGGTCGCAGCGGGCGTGGCGGCGCTGCTCGTCGGCGCCCGGCCGCAGACGACGCCAGATCAGCTCCGCGCCGCGCTGGTCGAGGGTGCGACGAGTGACGGATCCGGCTGGAGGGCGGACTTCGGGCGCGGCGTGGTGAACGCAGCGCCGCGTACAAGGCGCTGCGACGAGTCTTGGGCGAGAGCGAGTCGTAGCGGATGAAGTGGCTGCTCACAATCTCGACCGGCGTCGATCTCGACGAGCTCAGTCGCGAGCTCGCTCGTCATGGGATCAGCGTGGACGTCGACTCCTGCGTCCCACTCGACGCTGGTGAGCAGGTCGTGGAGGCGGAGGGTCCGGCCGAGCTCCACCCGCAGCTCGAGCTGGAACGGCTCGGCGTTCGGAAGGCCTCGCCCAGCTCGGAGCTCGAGCTCTTCGAGCCGGCCGACGAGGAAGACGCAGACGAGGCAGAAGAACGGGGGCCGGGCCGCTGATCACCCATCGCGCCCCAGGGGGAGAGTTGGGACGTCGCAGCCGACCCGGCCAGAGTCGACGTTCGCCGCTCGGCGCCGCCTCCCTGCTGACGGGAGTTTGAGTGACTGAGGCCGCTCCGTATCGCAGGGTCTGAGGCTTGATGTGGGTTGTGGGTGCGTTTCAGGGAGGGCATGGGCCAAGCAGCGTGGACGGATCGCTGCTCGGCAATGCTGGAAGGT
>JACCVK010000095.1 GCA_013698195.1 Actinomycetota bacterium
CGGGTACACCCCTCGCGTGAACGGGTACTCGCCCGGGTAGCCGAGGTCGCGCTCGTAGTCGATGTCGGCGTTGTCGGGCGCGTAGAGCGGCTCCGGCTCGATCCCGGAGATCGTGGAAAACAGCTCGCCGTGCCTCTCCGGCTCACGCGCGAACGGTCCTTCGCGCCAGGCTCGAACCGAGCCGGAGGCCTCGCGGTCCTCAATCCTCGCCATCCGGCGCATTGTAGGCAGCGTCTTGCCGTGCGCCTGTGCCGCTTGATGGCCCCTCCGGGGGATCGAGCATCGAGGGCGCGCAACCGACGAGGGCAAGGTGAAGCTGCGTGCTCCTCTCCTGCTGCTCGCTGCTGCGATCCTCGTAGCCGCACCTGTCGGAGCATCGAGGGCGGCGAGTGCCGGAATCCGCGCTTGCCTGACCGACGCTGCCGGAAACTCGGGCTACACCTACGCCGGCCACCAAGCCACGCACCGCGGCCACGGCGTCCGCGCGACGATCACGGCCGTTCGGGCTCCGAACGTCTCCGCCGGACACGTCGCCGGCTGGATCGGGCTAGGGGGGCCGGGCCAGGGTGCGAAGGGCGAGAACCTCTGGATCCAGGCAGGGCTCGGGTCGATGCCCGGAATGGGCACATTCGTCTACGCCGAGATTGTGCGCTCGGGCCGCGAGCCCCAGTTCATCCTGCTCGAGGAGAACGTCGAGGTCGGTTCGAGCCGACGCCTCGCGATCCTCGAGATGTCTCGGCGGCCCGAGCGCTGGCGCATCTGGGTGAACGGCAAGCCGGTCACCAGCCCCGTCTTCCTTCCCGGCTCGGCGGAGCGCTGGGCGCCGATCGCGACGGCCGAAAGCTGGAACGGCGGCGCGGCAGCCTGTAACAGCTTCGCGTACCGCTTCGAGCGCGTCTCCGTGTCGCACGGTCGCGGCGGCTCGTGGTTCGCGTTCCGCCCGGGTTACCGCTTCCACGATGCCAACTACCGGCTGCGCCAGCTGGCGGCGCCCCCGGCCCGCGACGAAGCCCGTGTTCTCGCCGACGGCGCCGCCCAAGGGCCTGCGCCGTACGCGTTCGTCGCCACGTCGTCCTAGCGAACGATCTGTACGGGAGTGCCGAGCGGCACTCTCGAGCGGAGAAACGTGATGTTCTCGTTGGCGAGCCGCACGCACCCGTGCGAGACCGCCTGCCCGAGGAGCTCGGGCCAGGGCGTGCCGTGGACGCCGACGATGCCTCCCCCGGGCCAGTCGGTGAGCCGCGAGTACGCGCTGGTCTCGAACGCGTATGCACCGAGGATCGCCCACTCGGGGTCGATGCGCGGATTGAACTTCCAGGTCACGTAGAAGAGTCCAAGCGGCGTCTCGGCGCCGGACTTGCCCACGGCAACCTTGCCCGCCCGAACAAGTCGCTTGCCGTCCCAGAACTCGAACTTGCGCGTGCCGCGGTAGACGATGAGGCGTTTCTCGACGGGCTTGATGTCTACCGCCTCCGCGCGCACCCATCCCTTGCGACCGTTCGGGCGACCGGGGACGCTAACCCGATACCAACTCGGCAGCCCTTCGGCATCGAGTCGCTGCGCGAGAGCAAGGACGTACTGCGGCCTGTAGTTCCCGCGAAACTGACTCAGCACGGCCACACGCGGCGACGCAGGGGTCGGGCGCGAGCGAACGACCACCTGCTTCCAGACGAGCGGGCCCGAGCCTATGACGTCGATCTGCGGAGCACGATTAGGTCCCGCCTCGGCTCGGCTGGTGACGCCGGCGATGAGCCCCGCGACCAGGAGCGTCAGCGCGAGGACAGCCGGCGCCAGCTTGGGTCGATGCGAATGGTCTCGTTTCATTGCCGCAGTCATGTCGGCTCTCATCACAGTTCTCGGCCAGTCAGCGTACCGCCAGGGCAGGAGACGAACGGAGGATTCCGTTGCTCTCCCCCTCGAGACAGGCCCCCCGTACGTCCCCACCCATAACCCACTATATGACCCGTCGCAGGGAGGGCAATCCCTCGCGCGAGTAAACGATGAGGGCTCGGACCTGCGCCGTCGCTTGCCTCTGCCAGACTGAAGCGCGTGCGCGTGGTCATCGCCGACGACCATCGACTCGTGCTCGACGGCATCCGCCGGGCCCTGGAAGCCGACGGGAACTTCGAGATCGTCGGGGAGACGCAGTCCGGAATGCAGGTGCTTCCCCTCGTCGCGCGGGAGAAGCCGGACCTCGTGCTCCTCGACGTGCGCATGCCCAACATGGACGGCCTCGCGTGCCTCGACGAGATCCGCCGCCGGCATCCGGAGATCAAGGTAGTGATGCTGTCCGCGTCCACGAGCGGCGACCTCATCGAGGCCGCGCTGCGTCGTGGAGCCTCCGCCTACGTCATCAAGTCAGTCGACCCCGACGACCTACCCGCAACTCTCCGTCAGGCGCTCCAGAGAAATCTGCACACCGCGATCGGCATGGACAACGAGGAGCGCTCAGGCGCGAAGGCGCTGGGCCTCACCGAGCGTGAGGTCACGATCCTCGGCGCTCTCGCTCGCGGCCTGTCGAACGACCAGATCGCGAAGGAGTTCTGGGTCGCGCCACAGACCGTGAAGTTCCACCTGACCAACATCTATCGCAAGCTCGGCGTGAAGAACCGCACGGAAGCAACGCGGCTGGCCTATCAGCACGGCCTCGTGGAAAGTCCGATCTACGCCGACGAATAGCGCATGAACAGGCTCGTGCGCGTCGTCGACGAGGAACCGCTCCTCGTAATCCTCCTCGCAGGCTTCGGGGTCATCTTCGTCTCGATCTTCCCGCCTCACCTGTTCGTGAACGACAGCTTCCTTACGCTCGTCGCCGGGCGTGAGGTCGCGCAACATGGCCTGCCAAGCAGCGACGACCTCACCGTCTACGGAGCGGGACGCACTTGGATCGACCAGCAGTGGGGCGCTCAGCTTCTCGCGTACGGCGTCTATCGAGTAGGCGAGCACGCATTCCTGGCCGTGCTCGCGTCGATCTTCTCGCTCGCCGCGTTCCTGCTCTCCGCGTTCGCCACAAGATCGATGGGCGCAGGACCGCGCGCCTATCTGGTCGTGTTCTTCCCCGTTGTCTTCGCCGCTTCTTGGGCGTGGACGATTCGCGCGCAGGTCTTCGTGCTTCCACTCTTCGCGGGCCTTCTCTGGCTGCTCGCGGTCGAGGCGAGGCGCCCGTCCCAAAGGGTCTACCTGGCGATCCCGATTCTCGTGGTCTGGGCAAACGTGCACGGCAGCGTTGCCCTGGGTGCGTTGCTGACGATGCTCCTGGCAGCGATCGAGCTCATCTCCAGCCGAGGACGCTCTATCCGGCGCGGCGCAATCCTCCTCGTATTGGCGCCCCTTGCGGTGCTCGCGACTCCCTACGGGCCGTTCGCAACCGCGCGTTACTACGAGTTGATGCTGGTCGATCCGCCCTTCGGCGACCGGGTCTCGGAGTGGCAGCCGAGCGACCCTGGCTGGAACACGCTCGCTTTCTACTTGCTCGGTGCCGCGGCGATCGGCCTGGTCCTGTGGGGTCGTCGGCGACTCAAGGCGTTCGACGTGGCCGTGCTCGGCCTGACGTTTGTGGGCGGGGTGCAAGCGCTTCGAGGCGTTCAATGGTTTGCGCTTGCCTGCCTGATCTTCCTTCCAGTCGCGATTGGAACCAGGCTCGACGGACGGCAGGCGCCGGTCCGCCGCCGCTTCAACCGAGCGCTGGCCTTCGGAGCGATGGCGATCCTCGCCGTCGCCGGTGCGGTTGCGTTCGCCCGGGACGCTTCCTGGTACGAGCGCAATTGGCCGAACACGGCCATTGCGTCCGTGCGCGACGCCGCCTCCCAACCGAGCTCACGTGTTTTCGCAACGGACCGACACGCTGATTGGCTTCTCTGGAAGCTTCCCGAGTTACGTGGCCGCGTCGCCTACGACGTCCGATTCGAGATCTACGAGCCGTCCTTCTTCGACGAGTTGGCGTCGTACAACCGGCAGACAGGAGATTGGAAGACGCTCACTGCGGGGTTCGAGATAGTCGTCGTGGACGTGAAGGCCGCCCTCTCCCACACGGAGCAGTTCCTCGAAGAACCTGGCGCGCGAGTTCTCTACGGAGACGACCGCGTCACGATCGTCCTACGGTCGCCAACAGGCTAGGTTGATCACCTTCGGCCGCCGTCCCGGATCCCTGCGGACCGGGTCGAGCCTCGCGTACCGCGAGCGCTAGCGTCAAGAAGACGACTGCCAACACCACTGCAGTAGAGGCCGTGCTGCCGTTGCCCGTTCCCGCGCCGAATCCCCACATCGCAAGCGGGACGAACCAGATGGCACCGAGACGCGGCCGGACGACCGCTACGGGGACGAGCAGGATCGCGAAGTAGTGGAGCCAGAGGATTGGAGAGCAAGCCAGGACTGCGCCGATCGCGAGCACAAAGCTTCGCATCTCATTTCCCCGACGACCCGAAATGATGACCGCTGCGAGAAGCGAGATTGCAAGCCCGGCCGTGAGAGCCTGCGCAGTCGTGGCCCCTGCGCCCAGGTCCTGCGCGAACGTCCCCAGCGTGTACCCGGTGCCCGTCGTATCGTCGTTGAGTTGCCTGAGACGATCTGGATAGCCGAAGAGGGCGCCAAAGTCGACGATCGCCCAGGTGGCCAAGGTAACGGCGACACTCGCCGCGATGCTCCATACCGCTGCGCCACAACGACCGACCGCAACGAGCCAGACCCAGAGTGGCCAGAAGAGGAACTTCGCGGCCACGCTGGCTCCGAGGCTCAGCCCGGCCAGGAAGGGTCGCTCCCGTACGCGCCAGACGACGGCCGCCGCGAGCGCGAGCGGAATCGTGATGTTCCCGGTCTGCACGGCGGCGCTGACCGCGGGCCAGAGCAGCGCCATGGGATAGCAGCGCCAATCCCGAACGTCCAGAACGGCCAAGATTGCGAGGACACACAGGATGAGCAGCGCCTTGACCGCAAAGTCGGCCGCTGCCGTCGAGAGAACCGTGAACGGCACGGCACCGAGCGCTGAGAGCGGCGGGTATGCGAACCAGGGATACGGACTGTCACCCCTCGCGACTTCCTCCGCTGCCTGGCGGTAGACGTGGAAGTCGACAGGGATGACGTCGAGGCGGAGCAGATAGACGACGACGTAGGCCGCCAACACCGCGATGACGAAGGAGCCCGCGACGTTCGCCAAGGCTCGGTTTCTCGAGACCGATGCGCGCCCGAGCTCCCCGCGTGATCGAAACGGCACCGAGGTCATGGAACGAGGATCGTCACCCTTCCGAGATGATGGTCACCCGTTCGGAGGACGAAGTGCCGCCGAAGGTCTAGTCGGGACCGAACCTACGGCCGGTTGCCGAAAGCGACGTCCGAACCGACTGTGAG
>JACCVK010000085.1 GCA_013698195.1 Actinomycetota bacterium
GCTTTGCGCCGAGCTTCTTCCCGATGTTGCAGAACACCGAGTTCACGGAGTAGGTCAGCGCATCCTCGAGGTCGATCGTTCCGAAGGGTCTGGAAGTGTCGAAGTTCGTCACTCGCTTGCCGTACACGGTGCAGTAGCCAGGATCGACGAAGGACGATTCAGGCATGTACTTCTTCGACTCGAGCGCGGCTGCTGCCGTTATTACCTTGAACGTCGAGCCCGGCACGTACAGGCCTGCGTTCGCTCTGTTCAGAAGCGGCGACGCCGGCCGGCAGTCCGCGGTGACGTTCTCGATGCTGCCGAAGTCGTTCTCGACGCGGTTCGGATCGAAGCTGGGGGAGGACGCCATGACGCGAACCTTCCCCGTCCGCGGGTCGAGGGCGACGACAGCACCGCAGCGACGCCCGAGTTGCTCGAGCGCCACCTGCTGAGCCGCGAGATTGAGGTTGACGACGACGTCGTTGCCCTGAACTGCCTTCCCGCGGAGCTCATCGAGCGCCTTGTCCACGAGCGTCGAAAGATTTGCCGTCGACGATGTCAGATAGTCGTTCAGCGATCGCTCGAGCCCCGTCCGTGAGCGGGCAGCGGTCGAGTAGCCGACGGCGTGCGCGGCGAGCTCGCCCTGCGGATAGCGCCGGAAGAAGAGCGTCTGGGTGTCGAGCTCTCGCCTGACGTTTCGCGCCAGTCGCCGGAAGGGGGAACCGGACACGATCGTGCCGCGGTCGATCGAGAACTCGGCGACCCGCTTGATGGCGTTGTCCTGACGGTCGGCGAGAGCAGGAGCCGCCCACGTCTGCCAGTACGTCGTCATGACCACCAGCGCGGCGACAAGCCCGAGCGAGACGTACAGAAGTCGGATGATCCGCTCGTTCACGGTTTCGGTGCGTTCGCCCGGTTCGAGACGAGCAGGAGCCCCGCGAGGAGTAAGAAGTTCGCGACGATGCTCGAGCCGCCGTAGGAGACGAATGGCAGCGTGATGCCGGTCAGCGGGACTATGCGAAGGACGCCGCCGACGATGATGAACGTCTGGAGCGCGAACCCGAACGTCAGTCCCGCGGCGAGCAGCTTCGAGAAGCCGTCATCGGCGCGTAGGGAGATGCGCATCCCGCGCACGACGAACAGCATGTACAGGAGCAGCAGCGCGGCGGCCCCGATGAGTCCGATCTCTTGCGCGATCGCCGAATAGATGAAGTCCGTGCGGAGCGCGGGAATCAGCTCGGCCCCGTCCGGAGCCGTGAAGGTCCCCTCGCCGAGCCCGGTCCCCGCCACGCCGCCGTTTGCGATCGAGTAGAGGCTCTTGACGAGCTGATAGGAGGCGCAGTCCTGTCGAAACTCGAGCTTGCCGTTCAGGGCGCAGTACACGCGCTCGTCGGTCCAGGGGTGCAGCCAGATCGTGACGCGTTCCTGCACGCGATCGAGAGCCTGATACAGGAGCGTCGCTCCGCCGACGAACAGCCCGATCCCGACGGCCACGAAGAGCGCGCGCCCGGTCGCGACGTAGATCATCGCCAGGAAGATCCCGAAGTTGAGCAGCGCGCTTCCGAGGTCGGCCGTCTGGACGATGACGAGCATCGCTGCCCCCCAGATCGCTAAGAGCGGCCCGAAGTCCTTTAGCCGTCCCTGCGCGAGCACCTCGCGTTTCTCCCGGAGGTAGCCCGCAAGGAACAGGATGAGGAAGATCTTCGCGAGCTCGCCCGGCTGGAACTGGAGCGGCCCGACGTGCACCCACAGGCGGACGCCGTTGACACGCTCGCCGATCAGCGGCAGAGCCGGAAGGAACAGGAGCGCGACAGCCGCGACGCCGAAGAGGTAGCGATATGACTCGAGCACTCGATAGTCGTGGCGCAGGAGGATGAGCGTCGCCGCGAACACGACGACTCCGATCACGACCCACAGCGCCTGCCTGCGGCCGTCGCCGGAGTCGAGCCGGTAGTTCACGATCAGCCCGAGGCCGGTGAGGGTGGCCGTCAGCGGAAGGAGCGCTCCGTCGGCGTATGGAGCGACCTGTCGCACGACGATGTGGGCGGCGATGTACACGCCGAGGAAGAAGGCGACATACGACGCGACGGTTGGCGAGATCTCAGCCGACTGTGCGAGCGTCACGCTCGTGAGCGCGAGAGCTGCGACGAGCGCGGCGAGGACGAGGCCGAAGAGCTCGCGGCCGCGGGCGGTCAGCTCGTGATCCCCCAGTACAGGACCAGTGCTGCAACGATCAGGATGGCGACGAGGAGAACGATTGCCGCGATGCGCCCGCCCGGGCCGGCGCCGTGCCTGCGGAGCCCCTCGTCCGGTCGGGGCTCGGGCGACGCGCTTGGGTCGCCTGCGTTCTTGCTCGGCCCGTCAGGCGAGGTAGCGCGCGCGGTGTCTTCGAGGGCCGCCGTCCGCTCGGGGTCGGGCTCCCCGGCGACGATCTCGAAGAGCAGCACCGTGATGTTGTCGTCACCGCCGCGGGCATTCGCCTCCTTGACGAGCTCGTTTCCGGCGGCCTCCGGCTCGCCGCCCGCGCGCTCGATGGCCGCCGCGATCTGCTCCTCTGTGAGCATGTCGGAGAGCCCGTCGGAGCAGAGCAGGAAAAGGTCGCCGGGGACGACGTCGACGGTAAAGACGTCTGGCTCGACCGCCGGCTCTGTCCCCAGGGCACGCGTGATCGCGGACCGCTGCGGATGGCGCTCCGCCTCTTCCGGCGTGAGCACGCCGCTCTCGACGAGCTCCGCCACGAGCGAGTGATCGGTCGTGATCTGCTCGAGCACGCTGTCGCGCATGCGATAGGCGCGCGAGTCGCCGACGTGGCCGAAGACAACGGTTTCGCCGTCTTCGTCCACGAGCGCGACGGTGACCGTCGTCCCCATTCCGGCTGTGGCCGGATCGGCGAGGGATCGCTCCCAGATACGGCGATTCGCATCCGCGATCACCTCCGAGATAGCGTCCGCGCCCATCGTCCGACCCAGCACCTCCTCGAACGTGGCTGCGGCGATACCTGCCGCGATCTCGCCGGCTCTCGCCCCGCCCATCCCGTCCGCGATCGCGAACAGCGGAGGTCCCCAGACATACGCGTCCTCGTTGCCGAGGCGCCTCCTGCCCGTGTCCGTTACGACGGCTGCTCTACCAAGCCTCATTCGGCGAGTCTCATTCGAGTCGAAGCTCCGTCTCGCCCACGCGCAGGACGTCTCCCGGCTTCAAGAGCCGCTTCGAGCTGATCTGATCTCCGTTCACGAACGTGCCGTTCATCGAGCCCAGGTCCTCCACCCAGACGCCGTCCGCGCGCTGGTCGATGCGCGCGTGGCGCGCCGAAGCGAACTCGTCTCCGTCGAGCCGGATGCCGCTCGACTCGTCCCGCCCGACCACGGTCGAGCCGCTCACCTCGAGCATGCTTCCAGCGCGGAAGCCGGGTGCCTGGAGGACGACGAAACGGGCCGGCTCCAGACCGTGCGCTGCGCGGAGCCTGGCGGCATCGGCAGCGCCGAGCACGATGCTCTCCTGCGGCGCACCGCCGAGGTCTTTTGTCGCCGTGCGCACGATGAGGAGGATGAAGCCGTAGAGCAGCACGAGAAAGGCAAGCTTGAGCACGAGGAGTGTCTCGTCGGTCGTGAGCGCGAGCGTCCTCACGACTCACTGCCGAAGGCGATTTCGGTCGAGCCGAGCGTGATCGTGTCGCCGTCGGAGAGCTGCTCCCGGTCGATTTTTCTGCCGTTCAGCAGCGTTCCGTTCGTCGAGCCGAGGTCGATGAGGATCCAGCGGTCGCCCTGCTCGCGAATCTCCGCGTGCTTGCGCGAGACGTTCTCGTCCGACACGCGCACATCGCAATCCCGCGAGCGACCGAGCACGACCTGCTCGCCGGCGAGCTGCTGACGCTTGCCGCCGATCGTGAGCGTGTACGAGCGGCGCGCCTCCGGCCCCTCTGGCTCGAGTGCCGGCGGTGGTGCAGCGGGCTGCGTCAGGGCTTTGTAGATCATCGTCTGGGCCGGCGCGTCGATCGGGAGGTTCTCGGGCGGCTTCGGCGCGTCCTCGGCGGCGACGAGCCTCGTCGCGATGCCGAACTCCCCGACGGCGAGATCGTCGTCGACCGTCACGAGCACGCGTGGCGGCGTGAGCAGTGCGTACTCCTCGCGCCGGGCATGCTCGGCGAGGTACTCCTGAAGCTCGCCTACGAGCGATCCCTCGTAGCCTTCGAATTGCTTGCGGTCCGCGGGCGAGAGGTAGACCGTGTACTCGTTCGGGACGTAGACGCGCGAGACGGACACGCTGCGATGGTCGTCCATCTCCTTCACCAGCTTGCGCGCGAGCTCGATGGGCTGCACGTGCGTACGGAAGGCGCGGCCGAAGATTCCCTCGAAGAGGCCTTCGATTCGGGCCTCGAGCGATCGCAGGACGCTCATTGCCCCAGGGAACGGATGCCGGGCAGAATGCGAGCGCTCGTATCCGGGGCGCATTGTCTCATACGGCGGGGACTACCCGTCTGGGCTTCGAGTCTACCGGCGAGATCCGGCGGCGAGCAGCGCCGCGATGCCCCAGCACGTGCAGGTCAGCAGGACTCCGAGGACGGTACCAGTGCCTCCAGGGCCGATGACGACTGCGCCGGCGCTGACCACGACACCGACCGTCGCGATGCCATATCGGTGCCGCCGCCGGGCCAGGGGCAGCAGTGTGGTGACCAGAGCCGCGGCAAGCGCCGTCGCGAGCATGGCCGGCTGGGCGGCGAGCGCGCTCCAGAGGGCCAGCGCGGCCTCGGTCACGGTGTCCGCAGGCGCAAGGCCGGTGTCGCCCGCGACAGACGCGGCAAAGGTGGCGGCGAGGACTGCGAGCGCCCCCTGTGCTGCCTGGAGAAACGGGCTGCGAAGTGGCTGGAGCATGAGCGGCACGAGCGCGAGAGCGCCGAGCGGCGCCAGGAGCGGACCGGCGAAGAAGAGCACGCCGAATCGGGCCTCACGCCAAGTGAGCGCGAGCCAAGCGACCGCGAAACCGACGTAGAGAAGCGCGGCGCTGCGCGCCTCGTTGCCGAGCGGGAAGATCGGAGCGGCAAGCGCGATTGCAAGTCCGAGGCGCGGGTGCAGCGCTGCTCCGGCGCCCGCCGCCACGACGATGGCGAGTGCAAGCGCGGGCGGCCAGAACGGAAGGAGCGTGACGCCCACCGCCGCCGCTGCGCCTGCTGCCGCCACGGGCACGATCCGCGTGAGCGGTTTGCGTACGAGCGGCAGCGGCCGGATCGCCGTCTGGGACTTCGCAACACGAGCGACGCGACGCGGCTCCGGCTGCCGGAACGCGGCGCGTAGCTCGGCGCCGAGCGTGGTCGCATGGGGTCGAGCCGCCGGATCCGGCGAAAGCGCTCGATCCACCGCAGTGAGCAGGCGTCGCGGGAGATCCGAACGATGCGTGGCAAGCGGCTCCGCGCCGCGTTCGATCGCGAGCGCGACTTCCTGCAACGGCATGCCCCAGAAAGGATGCTGCCCCGCCAGCGCCTCCCAGAGCAGGACGCCGACCGCCCAGACGTCACTGGCCGGCGTTGCCTCGTCGCCGCCCAGGCGCTCGGGTGCGATGTACGCGAGCGTCCCAGGAACGTCTCCGACCGCGGTCAACGTATCGGCCCCGTCGAACTGCGCGAGCCCGAAGTCGAGGAGCTTTGCCGCGATCTCGTCAGAGTGCTCCAAGAGGATGTTCGACGGCTTGACGTCGCGATGGACGATGCCCGTGCGGTGCGCATGGGCCAGCGCCTCGAGAACCTGCGCGCCGATCTCCACCGCCTCGAGATCGCCGACGTCGCCCGCTCTCAGTGCCTCGCGCAGCGTTCTTCCGGGGACGTACTCGTATGCGATGTAGACATGCCCGTGGTCGTGCCCGACGTCGTAGGCGCGCACGCAGCGGCGGTGCCGGAGACGGCGCGCGGCGAGTGCCTCGCGCTCCGCCCGCGCGGCCGCCTTGCCTTCGCGCGGGACGATCTTCAGCGCGACGTCGAGACCGGTCTGCTCGTCGCGCGCAAGCCAGACGGAGCCGTTTCCGCCGCTTCCGAGTGGCCGCACGGCGCGATAGCGATCGAGGACGAGCTCTCGGGTCGGAAGGACATGCGCAAGCGAGGACACCGGTCAGGCTTGGTTATTCGCTTCAACCCGAAGTCCTCCAGGCGCCCTAGACACGGTGTCGTTCCTGCCCCTCGTCTACAGTCTCGGGTCGAAAGACGGCACATCGTGAGCACGCGCGACGACGACATCCTCGATTTCGACTTCTTCGACGAGGAGGAGCCGCCATCGTGGGACGAGCCGCAGGAGGGAGGAACCGGTCCTCCGCGCGGTCGTGGCCCACGGCCTCCCGAGCGACGGCTGGGACCGCCGCGAAACCTGACACCGCTTCTCCGGCTCGTCGCGCTCATCGGGCTCGCCATCCTCGTGGTCGTCCTGCTCGCGGTCTGGGTCGAAGGCTGCTCGTCGGATCGCCAGCGCGATCGCTACGCGAGCTACATGACCGACATCGGAACCATCGGTACCGCCTCCCAGCGGCTCGGCGAACAGCTCTCGACCACGCTGACGACGGTCGGGTTGAAACAAGAGGAGCTCGACGCCAAGCTTGCCGGCTTCGTCCAGCTTGCCGAGACACAGGTGCAGAACGCACAGGATCTGGACACTCCGGGGCCGTTGCACGAATCCAACGAGGGTGCTGCGGAGGCGCTTCGGTTGCGCGCGATCGGTCTCGACGGGCTCAGGACCGTCTTCAGGGATACCGTCGATGCCACCGACTCAGCGGAGGTCGGCCTTCAGCTCGCGGCGGAGATGCAACGACTCGAGGCGAGCGACGTCGTCTGGTCGGACCTGTTCCGGAGACCCGCACAGGCGACGCTCGAAGAGGAGAGCATCGAGGCGGTTCAGGTTCCAGGATCCCAGTTCGTGGCGACCGACGACCTGACGTCGGCGAGCGCGCTGGCCGCGGTCTGGCAGCGGATCCAAGGAGCGGCGACCGGAGGGACGCCGACCGGTATTCACGGGAACCAGATCGACTACGTCAAGGCTCTACCGAGCGACACGCTCTTGTCACTCGACACCGAGACGACCATCAAGGCTTCCCAGCAGCTTGCGTTCGAGGTCGGGGTCACCGACTCGGGCGACAGTCAAGAGGTGCGTGTCAAGGTGACGTTGACGATCCCGAAGCAACCTGAGCCCATTGTGCAGTCGAAGACGATCGCGATCATCGACGCCGGTGAGACGAAGACGGTCACGTTCCAGGTCGGCGCGCTCGTCCCCCTAGCCGAGCAAGTCGCGATCAAGGTCGACGTCGATCCGGTGCCGGGCGAGACGAACACGTCGAACAACTCGTACGAGTACCCGGTCCTCTTCACCCTCTAGGGCTCATGGAGGTCTCCCTCGCGGTTGCGCTTGCGGCCTGCGCGGTAGCGGCGCTGGCGCTCGTCGTCGCGGTCTGGCTCTGGCGCCGGCAGGCAAGGATGCAGTCGGCGCAGTCACTCGTTCGCGGGAGTGGCCGTCAGGATCTCCTCGACTTCGCGGTCTCGCTCCAGGCGCGCATCGACGACCTGCACCGGGCAGTCGACGAGGTGGCAACCGGTCTCTCGCGGGTGGACCGGCGCGTGGACGGCTCGGTGACCAACACCGCCGTCGTGCGCTACGACGCCTACGAGGGCACGGGCGGACAGCAGTCGGCATCCATGGCGCTACTCGACTCGACCCGCACGGGGACCGTGGTCACGGCGATCCAGGGGCGCGACTACGCCCGGATCTACGTGAAGGATCTCGATCGCGGCCGCTCCTCCGTTCCGCTCTCGCCCGAGGAGCAGGAAGCAGTCGAGCGCGCGATGGCGCGCTGAGCCTCCCGGCGGCGCTACGCGGCGGCTGCGGCCTCGACGCCCGGCAGATACTGGCGCCAGGCGTCGGGAATGTGCTCGGCGGTGAGGCGGATGAAGAGAACGGGCGTCGGCGGTCGCGGCACCGTTCGCAGGCTCATGCTCGTCTCCTCGAGCAGCCGGTCGCCCTTGCGATGGTTGCAGGGCGCGCACGACGCGACGACGTTCTCCCAGATCGAGGTGCCCCCGCGGGAACGCGGGACGATGTGATCGAGCGTCAGGCGGTTGCTCCCCGAGCCGCAATACGCGCATTGCCAGCCGTCTCGGGCGAATAGCACCCGCCGCGAGATCCTCCGCGTCACCGCACGCGGGACGCGCACGTAGGTCACGAGTCGGATGACATGCGGACGGGCGAACGCGGTGGTCGCGGAACGAAGCTGGCCGTCGGTGGCCTCGAGGATCTCCGCACGACCCTTCCAAACGAGCACATGCGCGCGACGCAGCGAGCAGACGTTCAGTGGCTCGTAGCTTGCATTTAGGA
>JACCVK010000150.1 GCA_013698195.1 Actinomycetota bacterium
TCCTAGACGCGCGCAGGCCATACGAACCTCGCCTTGACCGAACGATTCGGCCGCCGTTCCTAGCGCACGACGTCGTGTTTGCCCCGGACGGCGTTCACACCTGGGTCACCTCGGGAACCGAGCGCGACCTTGCGTTGTATGACCGTAGATCCCGGAGGCCGATTCGAATTCTGCAAGCTGATGCACCACCACAGCACGTCACGTTCGCCAACGGTCTCGCCTTCGTTGCGAGCGGCGACGACGGCACCGTCCGCGTCCACCGTCCGGACGGAGCCCTCATTCGTACGTCGCGAGTGCCGGGTGGCTCGTACAACGTCACCTTCGGCTGGCGACGTGCGGTAACCCCCTCGCTCGCCCAGGGAACAGTGGCGCTTCTCGATGCTCGCGGCCGCGTGCGCGCCACTCGATCGGTCGCTCGTGCCGCCCACGATGCGTGCGTTCTCGTCGGTCCATGACGCGCATCGGCGTTGTCGCAGTCGTGGCCACCCTGCTCGTCGGAGCGATGCCGGGAGTCGCTGCTCAGCCGATGCAGGAGGCGAACCTGCTCGTCTCGCTGCCCTCGCTCGGAACGGTCACCTGGCGATGCGGCATCGCGCCGGGCTCCTACAACCTGGGCTTCCGAGTCTTCGAAAGAGGAGCCTCGACGGAAGCGCGCCTCGTCGTTGGCGGTCTCGTCGTCCTCAGCCGGACCGTCCACCCGGGGCACGCGTGGCGGCTCCCGGCCGCCGGCCGAGAGCAGCGACTCGAGCTGTCGCAGTTCACGGGTGCGGGAACGCTGAAAGCGACGGTATCCGCGCGGTTCGAGCGACGGCCCGTTGCCTCCCATTGTTACCGGTACTCGCCGCCGAACCTCGTGGTTCGAGTCGCGGCGAGACGCTAGGTCGAACCTGAAGGAGGAGTGATGAAGAGAGTCCTGACCTTCCTACTCGTCGTTGCCGCGGTGACCGGAGTCTCCGGCGCCCACGGCCAGAAGGGCGGGCCGTCGCAGGTGCTCCTTGGAGGACAGGGCGTCGTGTCCCCGGACGGGAAGACTCGATACGTGGCGCTGTCAACGGGGACGCAGACGATCGTCTCGTTCGTCCAGGTCAAGAGCGGACAAGTTCTCCGCTGGCGTCAGCTGCCCGGGTACTTCGGCGTTCCTGTGATCAGTCTCGACGGCACGACCGAGGGCATCTCACGGGACGGCAGGAAGCTGGTCCTTGCGACACCATCAGGCGGCACGAGCACGCAGTTCGCGCTCATCGACACGAAGACCTTAAGGCTCCGCCGGATCGGCCTTCGGGGCATATGGTCGTACGACGCCATCTCGCCCGACGGCTCGCTGCTGTACCTGATCCAGTACTCGGGACTCGGATCGGCGACCCCCGCGTACCGTGTTCGGGCCTACGACGTTGCTGCGCGTCGGATGCTCGCGCGTCCCGTGGTCGATCCGGAGAACGGCGAGAGACTCATGCGAGGTTGGTCGGTGACTCGAAAGACGACCTCGGACGGGCGCTGGGCATACACGCTCTACGCTCGAGAGAAGGGCCAGCCGTTCGTGCATGCACTCGACACGACTAAGAGGCGGGCGCTGTGCGTCGATCTCCCACTCAAGCTCGAGCAGTCGAGGCAGATGGGGCTACGACTCACGCTCCGCGCAGACCGGATGCTCGATGTCCGCGACGGCGGTCGAACCGTTGCAACGGTCGACATGCGGAGGTTCGTCGTCGACAAGCACTAGCGAGCTAGTAGGAGGGTTTGACGAAGCGAGCCTGAGCCCGGCGACGAGGCACGTCCGTCGAACCCTCCTAGACAGAGACAGGCAGGAGCTCGGTCGCTTCCGCGATTTCGCGTGCGACCTCGACGATGTCGCGGTTTGTGTCGTAGATACGGAGCTGGCGGTCCGAGCTCGAGCCGCGACCGAGGATCGCGGCGATCCCCTCGAGCTCGCGCTCCGAGCCGAGCTCGCGTGCGTGCGGCTCGATCTCGGCCAGGGTCCTGCGGACAAGCCGGGCGATCGGCACGCGGTTCCGGCGGCCCGAGGCGAGGTCCATGACAGGTGCCGCGAGCCCGTAGCGGGCGGCGAGCCACTTGTTCTCCGTTGTGAGGATCCGGTGGTACGAAGGGATCTCCTCGCGTTCGTGATATCGCTCGGAGAGCTGCTTCACGAGCGCCTGGCAGAACGCGGCGATCGCGACCGCGTCCTCGACACGCGTCACCGCATCGCAGATGCGGATCTCGACCGTTCCGAGCCGCGGATGGAGCCGGATGTCCCACCAGATGTATGTGTAGTCGGCGATGCAGCCGGACCGCTCGAGCTGGCCTACGACCTCCGCGTAGTCCGTGTAGTCGCGGAAGCGTGGCGGCGGGCCTGAGCGCGGGAACGCCGAGAACACCATCTGGCGGCTCGACGCGAGGCCCGTCGGCTCACCTCGCCAGAACGGTGAGCTCGCCGAGAGCGCGAGCAACGGCGCGAGCTGAGGGAGAAGCCCGTTGACGACTTGGATCGCCTTCTCCGGATCGTCGACCGCGACGTGCACGTGCATCCCGAAGATGAGCTCGCGCCGGGCGACGTACTGCATCTGGTCGATGAGTGCGCGGTAGCGATCCTTGGCCGTGATCCGTTGTCGCTCGAACAGGCTGAACGGATGCGTGCCGGCCGAGCCGACGCGCATGCCGCGCTCGCGCGCGACCTCGGTCACATAGCCGCGGAGCTTCACAAGCTCTCGCTGCACGTCGCCCGCGTTCCGGCACACGGGCGTCGTGATCTCGATCACGGATTGCATGAGCTCGGGGTTGATGCGCGGCTCGAGCTCGTGCCCGCTGATCGCCGCAAGCATCGTCTCGATGTGCTGAACGAGGTCGAACGACTCGCCGTCGAGGAGCTGGTACTCCTCCTCGACGCCGAGCGTGTACGGGTCGCCGGCTCCGAACTTGTGGTCGTAGACGCTGCCCGTGCTCTCAGCCCCCTTGCCGGTGATCGACGGCGGAAACGCCTGCGGTTGCTCGTTCGTCTTCATGGCAGCACGGCGTCGACGTCGATCTCGACCTTCCAGGCGGGATCGAGCAGCGCAGTGACCACCGTCGTGTTCGCGGGCCGAATCGCGCCGAAGACCTCCCCGTGCGCGCGGCCCGCCTCTTCCCAGAGCGCCGCGTCGGTCACGTAGACCCTCGTTCGCACGACGTGCTCGAATCCGGAGCCGGCTCGCGCGAGTGCCTCGCCGATGATGTCGAGGCACAACCGCAGCTGGTCATACGCCCCCTCGGGCGGAGGAGACCCGTCAGCCGGGATCGGTGCCGTTCCCGCCACGTGCACCATGTTGCCGACCACGACCGCGCGCGAGAAGCCGACGATCGACTCGTACGGCGAGTGTCCCGCGATCAGGCGCCTCTCCATGAGGGGGCTAGTCTGCCGAGCGTGAGGGCCCTCCGCCAAATCGAGGGTTGGCCCGTCTCGTTCGCGTCCGCCGGATTCGTCACGAACGACGGTCGTGTCGAGCGCTATGGCGACGCGACTCGCGTGGTCCCGCTTGCCTCCGTCTCCAAGCCTGTCGCGGCACTGGCCGTGCTGGTGGCCGCGGAGGAAGGGGTGGTCGATCTCGACGAGGACGCCGGCCCGCCCGGATCCACGGTTCGCCACCTCCTTGCCCATGCGTCCGGGCTCCCCTTCGAGGGAGACGTGCCGATTGCGGGTGCGGGCCGACGGCGTATCTACTCGAACGAAGGCTTTCGCACGCTTGCCGTGCATCACTCCGAGAGGGCCGAGATGCCCTTTGCCGAGTATGTGCACCGAGCAGTATGCGAGCCGCTCGGCATCACGCTCGATCCTTCTGGAGATCCGGGCTCGGGGATGCACGGCTCGCTCGACGCCGTCCTCGCGGTTGGCCGCGAGCTTCTCGATCCGACGATCCTCGCCGCGGAGACGGTCTCCGAGCTGACCTCCGTCCAGTTCGCGGGGCTTTCCGGCGTCCTGCCCGACTACGGCCGCTTCGAGCCGCTTGACTGGGGGCTCGGGGTGCAGCTCAACACGGAGCCGCGCTCGTGGATGGGCAGTCGTACGTCCGATCGCACCTTCGGTCACTTCGGGGGCGCGGGGACGTTTCTCTGGGTAGACCCGGACAAGGGTGTCGTGTGCGCTGCGCTGACGAACCGACGGTTCGGGGAGTGGGCCAAGGCCGCCTGGCCGACGCTCTCGGACGACGTACTCGGCGAGCTCTGATCCCTATCCGTCTGCGAAAAGCGGGCGCACGAGCTCGTCGAAGGTCGCCGCGTCGCAACTCGCGACGACACACGGTGTCATCGCAGTGACCGTGGCGGTCCGAGGCACGCCCATCGCCAGAGCGACCTCGCCGAAGTACTCGCCTGCCTTGAGGACGCTGCGTCCGCCGAGCTCCGACTGAGATACACCCACGATTCCGGACAGCAGCACGAAGAATCGATCTCCAGGCTTGCCCTCGCGGATGATGACCGTGCCGGACGGAACCTCGTCGCGCTGCATGCGGTCGGCGAGCTTGCTCACCGTCTCTCCCGGCAACGATGAGAGCAGCCCGACGCGCGAAAGCTCGGTGACATTTGCGGGAACGTGGCGCGGCGACACGCTCGGTACCGTACTCCGGTGGCATCTCTGGCCGGTTGGCGGTTCTGCCCGCGCTGCGGGTCGCCGCTCGAGGTTTCAGCCGGGCGGGCCGAGTGCTCCTCATGCGGCTCGATCTCGTACGCGCAGTCTGCTGCCGCGGCGTCGGCGTTCGTCGTCGAGAACGGAAAGGTGCTCCTGGGCAGGCGCGCCCACGAGCCCGATGCTGATCGCTGGGATCTGCTCGGCGGGTTTCTCGAGGAGGGCGAGCACCCGCTCGCCGGCCTGCGTCGCGAGCTACTCGAAGAGACCGGCCTCGACGTCGAGCCCGGTGAGTTCCTCGGGTCGTATCTCGACACCTACGGCGAGCTGGGGACGACGGTGTTGAACCTCGTGTTCGAAGCCCGCATCGTCTCCGGTGAGATGGTCGCGGCCGACGACGTTGCCGAGCTGCGGTGGTTCGACCTCGACGGCCTGCCGGCTCGTGAAGACCTTGCGTTTCGCTGGGTGTCGCGCTTCTTCGACGACCTGAAGTCTTCGGCGCCCGCATAGCCTCGCTGGCGGCGACAAGATGACAAAGGGCCGGCATTGCCGGCCCTTTGTGGGGGAGGGGGGAGGGGGAAGTTGGAACAAAACCTCCTGCAAATACGCTCCCGGAAGGATACGCCTTCGACCGGATGCCCCAGTTCAGTTCCGGTTAGCGGACGATTTAGGCAGCGAGCCCGAGCGAACGCTCGAGCGAGGCCTTCGGCTGTGCGCCGATGGCGGAAGCGGCGGGTTCTCCGTTCTTGAACAGGATCATCGTGGGAATTGACATGACCCCGTACTTGATCGAGAGCGCCTGCTCCATATCGATGTTGACCTTGACGAGCTTCAGGTCGTCCTTCCGTTCCTCGGCGATCTTCTCGAGCACGGGCGCGACCGCGTGGCACGGTCCGCACCACTCTGCCCAGAAGTCCACGAGCACCGGTGTCTCCGAGTTCAGCACTTCGTCCTCGAACGTCGCCTCGGTTACGTCGATTGGCATGTTTCCCTTTCTCCTCTTGTTTCTCAGCTACTAGACCCTAAACGCGTGCCGCGCCGGAACTCTTCCCGAGCTCTTCGCTCGCCCGGCTCTTCACTCGTCCGCCGGGGGCATACCCGGAAGACGCGCTCCTTAGACTGATCACCGTGGCGCCGATCTTTGCACCGCTTCCGGACAAGCCGGACCACGAAGCGCTCGAGCGCGAGATCCTCGAGCTCTGGGAGGCCGAGGGCACGTTCGAGAACCTCCGCGAGCAGAATCGCGGCGGCCCCCGGTTCAGCTTCATCGACGGACCCGTAACGGCGAACAAGTCGCTCGCGGTGCACACCGCCTGGGGTCGGACGCTCAAGGACGTGTTCCAGCGGTACAAGGCGTTGCGCGGCTTCGATCAGCGGTATCAAAACGGCTTCGACTGCCAGGGTCTCTGGATCGAGGTCGGCGTCGAGCGCGAGCTCGGCCTCAACTCGAAGCGCGAGATCGAGGAGTACGGCCTCGCCGAGTTCGCGCGCCGCTGCCGCGAGAAGGTCATCCAGTCTGCAACCGAGCTCACCCGCGGCTGCACGCGCCTTGGCCAGTGGATGGAGTGGGGGAACGACTACTACACGTTCTCCGACACGAACATCGAGTACATCTGGCGGTTCCTGAAGCTCATGCACGAGCGGGGCTTTCTCTATAAAGGCCACCGCTCGACGGAGTGGTGCCCGCGTTGCGGCACGTCGATCTCTCAGCACGAGCTCTCTCAGGGAGGCGTCTACCAGGACAAGACTGACCCGTCGCTCTACGTGCGGTTGCCGCTCGACGGTCGGCCGGACGAGTCGCTTGTGGTGTGGACGACGACGCCCTGGACTCTTCCGGCGAACGTCGCGGCCGCGGTGAAGCCGGATGCCGAGTATGGGATGCGTGAGAGCGGCGAGTGGGTCGCGGTTGCGCGCTACCCGGACGAGCGTTTCACTCGGCAGGTCGCAGGCTCAGAGCTCTTGGGGCTCGGCTACCGAGGCCCGTTCGACGATCTCGAGCCGGGAGCGGGAGTCGAGCATCGAGTCATCCCCTGGGACGACGTCTCGCTCGAGGAGGGTTCCGGCATCGTCCACATCGCTCCCGGAGCAGGCCAGGAGGACTTCGAGCTCGGTCGCGTGCACGAGCTCCCGGTCTTGAGTCCCGTCGACGAGTCGGGCCGCTTCTACGACTCCTACGGCTGGTTGCACGGCCTCTCGACGACGGAGGCGGCCGACCAGATCGTCGGCTGGCTCGCGGAGAAAGGCGTACTGCTGGAGGCGGGCACCTACCTGCATCGCTATCCGCATTGCTGGCGCTGCGACACGCCGCTGATCTGGCGCGTCACCGACGACTGGATGATCGCGGTGGACGAGCTTCGGCCGGCACTGCTCGAGGCCAACGCGACTGTCGAATGGACGCCCGAGTACATGGGCAAGCGGATGGACGACTGGCTGCGCAACATGGGCGACTGGAACATCTCGCGCCGCCGCTACTACGGCCTCCCGCTCCCGATCTACGAGTGCGAGTGTGGCCACGTCACGCTCGTCGGCTCCAAGAAAGAGCTGGCCGAGCGCGCGGTCTCCGGCCTCGACCAGCTCGAGGAGCTGCGTCGGCCCTGGATCGACGAGGTTCCGATCCGCTGCGAGGCGTGCGGCGAGACCGTGCGGCGGATCCCGGAGGTCGGCGACGTCTGGCTCGACGCGGGCATCGTCCCGTTCTCGACGCTGGGTTGGGAAAACCCGGAGCGGATCAAGCACGGATACGCGACCGGAGCCGCCGACGGCCTGACGACGGCGGACCTTCCCGAGCACGCGTACTGGGAGCAATGGTTCCCTGCGGACTGGGTCTCGGAGATGCGCGAGCAGATCCGCCTCTGGTTCTACTCGCAGCTCTTCATGTCGGTAGCGCTCGTCGGAAAGGCGCCGTTCCGAAAGGTCCTCGGCTACGAGAAGATGCTCGACGAGCACGGCCGCGAGATGCACGGCTCGTGGGGGAATATGGTCGAGGCGGAGCAGGCGTTCAGGCGCATGGGCGCCGACGTTATCCGCTGGGGCTGCGTCTCACAGCCGTCCGACCGGAACTTCCTCTTCGGCATCGGCTCGGCGCACGAGATCCAGCGGAAGCTCTTGACGCTCTGGAACTCCGTGAAGTTCTTGACTGACTACGGGAACATCGCCGGCTGGCAACCCAGTTGGAAAGGGCTCGACAGTGGCCCCGGCGGTGACCTCCAGCCGCTCGATCGCTGGCTCGTCGCGCGCACGAACGCGCTCGTCGAAGAGGCGACTGCAGGCTATGAGAGCTGGTCGACGCCGACGGTTGCGCGGGCGTTCGAGTCTTTCGTCGACGACGTCTCGAATTGGTACATCCGCAGGTCGCGGCGGCGGTTCTGGGACGGCGACACAGCGGCTTTCGGGACACTCTGGTTCGCGCTCGTCCAGGGAGCTCGGGTTGTCTCGCCCTTGATGCCGTTTCTCTCGGACCATCTCTGGCGACGGCTGACCGCTTCAGCGCAGGGCGCTCCGCAGTCCGTGCACCTGGCCGGCTGGCCTGAGGCCTCGGAGCCGGATTCGGCTCTCCTCGACGAGGTCGTCGAGCTGCGCCGGGTGGTCGAGCTCGGCCGGCAGGCACGCTCGACGGCGGGTGTGAAGCTTCGGCAGCCGCTGCGTGCGCTCGTGGTCGCCGGTGCAACCCTCGCCGAGAGCCATGTCGACGAGATCGCGGAGGAGCTACGGGTGAAGGACGTGACGTTCGGCGACGTCGAGGCGAGCCAATTGCGTGTGAAGCCCAACCTTCGGGTGCTCGGACCGAAGCTCGGCAGCGAGCTCGCCACCGTACGGGCCGCACTCGAGGCAGGAGACTTCGAAGAAGTTGCGGGCGGAGGTTTCCGGGTAGCCGGCCACGAGCTCGGGGCGGATGAGGTTCTGGTCGAGCAGCATGGCAAGGACGGGTGGGCCGTCGCTGCCTCGGACGGCGTCACAGTCGCGCTCGATCTCTCCCTCGACGACGAGCTCGTTCGCGAGGGTCGCGTCTTTGAGCTCATCCACGCCGTCAACACCCTCCGCAAGGAATCCGGGCTCGAGCTGACTGACCGTATCCGGCTGACGCTTGCCGAGTCGGACTTCGACCTGCTGGAGCATCGCGACTGGATCGCCCGCGAGACGCTCGCAGTCTCCGTCGACTCGGACGCTGCTGGGCTGCGGATCGAGAAGGCTTCGTAGCGGCTGACGGACGGCGCTCGCCTCAGCGGCGAGTCCCGAGCACGAGCAGGTACTCGCGCTGCTGCACGATTCCGCCGTTGACCCGGTACTTCGTCTCGAGGGCGTCGACCCACGCGCGGTGCAGCTCCTCACTGCGGTCGCCGAGCGACTCGACGAGCGTCTTCGTCGGACCGTAGCTCGTCGAGAAGAGCTCCCAGTAAGCCTCACCCGACTCGAGTGCGAACGGTGAGACATGCTTCTCGAGCTCGAGCTCGAACGCATCCCCGAGAAGCTCACGCACGTGCTTCTCCTCGCCCCACTCGAACGGGTTGCTCGGAAGCGGCGCGGCTTGAAACGGCGCCATGATCCGGAAAAGATCGGCGACACCCGGGCCGGGTGTCCAGTTGATCAGCCCAATCCGTCCTCCTGGCTTCGTGACCCGGGCGAGCTCGCGGGCAACGGCCTCGTGGTCGGGTGCGAACATCACGCCGCACACGGACGAGACGATCTCGAAGCTCCCATCGTCGAGTGCGAGCTGCTCGACATCGCCGACGACGTAGTCGATAGCGAGGCCTTGCTCTTGGGCGCGTTCCTTCGCCGTCTCGATCAGGGCCGGAGCGAGGTCGAGGCCGGTCACCGTCGCTCCTCGCGCGGCGGCGAGCTCCGCCACCGCGCCCGTCCCGCAGGCGAGGTCGAGCCAGCGCACGCCGGATTCCGGCTCCAACCGGTCGATCACGTGCGTGTGCAGATCGGCGATCGCCTCGGTGATCCGCTGGTACGGGCCGTTGCCCCAGACGACGCTCTGACGCGCTTTCAGCTCCTCGTAGGCCATGTGTTCCCCCTTTCGATGCCGACTATCAGTCTTCCCGACGGCAAAGCTATGCGAATTCTTCCCCGTCAGTCGCCGGCGACGAAGAACGTCCAGCTCCCGTCCGGCGCGATTCCCGTGCGCCAGCCGAGGTACCCGATGTCCTGAACGAACAGCTCGTCGACGCCCCCGAGCGGGGCAAGACGCGCGCGCTCGTGCGACGAGAGGTCGGCCACATCGGCAACCGTGTACGCCCAGGGCCAGTCGTAGGAGCCGCGGGAGAGGACGTACGGCAGCTCGAGGATCGCGGCAAGCGTGCTCGCGGGCTGCGCATCACCGGTTCGCTCGAGCTCCCGCCAGTACGCAGCCGGACCACCTTCGACCGGGCTGCCGAACGTGTACCGGAAGCCCGGCGCGGCGAGCTCCGCGAGTGCCTCGTAGTCGCCCGCCTGAGCGGCTTCGAGCAGTGCGATGCGGGTCTCCTCGACGGCCGCGGGCAGCCCCGAGGCTGTCGCCTCCGTCAAAGTGTCCTCCACGGTCGTCGTGACCGTCACGGTTTCCTCGCTGCCCGACCCTACGGCGTAGCCGATTGCACCGCCGGCGATGCCGCCGACCAGAGCAAGCGCGGCGAGGGCGATCGCGCGCACCTAGCTACCGGCCGCGAGCTCGAGCTCGCGGCGCAGCTCGATCGGGAGCCTGAAGGTCACGTCCTCGTCGACCAGCCGGTACGGCTCGATGGCGGTGACGCCGCGCGCACGAAACCAGTCGCAGACACGAGTCACGAGCTTCTCGGGTGCCGAGGCGCCTGATGTGATGCCCACCGTCTCCGCGTCGCCGAGCCATTCGTCCTCGATCTCGGTCTCGTCGTCGATGAGGTACGCCGCGATGCCGCTCGCGCGAGCGGTCTCTACGAGCCGGTTCGAGTTGGAGGAGTTGCGCGAGCCGATGACGAGCAGGACGTCGATCTCCTCGAGCATCTCCTTCACGGCCCACTGCCGGTTGGAGGTGGCGTAGCAGATGTCCTCCTTGCGCGGCGCGCGGATCTCCGGAAAGCGTCGACGGAGCACCTTGATGATCTCGCCCGTCTCGTCCACGGAGAGCGTGGTCTGCGTCACGTAGGCGAGCTTCGTGTCGGCCGGCAGTGCGAGCGCCTCCGCCTCCGCGACGGTCTGCACGAGAACGGTCGCATCAGGCGCCTCGCCGGTCGTGCCCACGACCTCTTCGTGGCCCGCATGTCCGATGAGGACGATCGTGTAGCCCTCGGCCGCGTAGCGCCGAGCCTGGACGTGCACCTTCGTCACGAGTGGGCACGTCGCGTCGATGACGTTGTGCCCGAGTTGCTCCGAGTTCACGTGAACGCTCGGCGCGACCCCGTGCGCGGAGTAGACGACGGTGGCGCCCGTGGGCACCTCGGTCTCCTCCTCCACGAAGATCGCGCCCCTGGCTTCCAGATCGCGCACGACGTGGATGTTGTGGACGATCTGCTTGCGCACGTAGACAGGCGCGCCGTAGTGCTCGAGTGCGCGCTCGACTGTGTCGACGGCGCGCTCGACCCCCGCGCAGTAGCCGCGTGGAGACGCAAGAAGCACGCGCTTCACCATCGCGCGAAGGGTACCGCCGAGGCGTCAGCGAGCGGTCTGAGCCAGGATGATGCCCGCGAGCACGACGGCGCCGCCAACGAGCTGCGGCGCGCCGAAGGTCTCGCCGAGCCAGGCCCAGGCGACCACGGTCGCGACGACCGGTTCGAGCGTGGCGACGATCGAAGCCCTCGTCGCGGTGATGTGCCGGAGCGCACCCGTGAGAAGCGTGAACGTGACCATCGTTCCGACGACGACGATGAACGCGACGAGGAGCCAGACGGGTGCGGTGTGCTCGGAGAGGTTGCCCCTGAGCGACACCGTGTCATCGAGCACGCCCCACGGAAACGTCCACAGCGGATTGATCGCGGCCCAGAAGATCGACGCGAAGAAGAACCCGTAGAACGACAGCGAGACCGGGTCACGATGCTTGCGCTCGCGCTCGGCCATGAGGATGTACGCAGCTAGCGCGAACGCCGCGGCGAGCGCCGCCGTGATCCCGACGATGCTGAACGCGACGCCGCTCCAGAACTCGACGACGACCGCGAGCCCGGCCGTGCAGAGGACGAGAGCAGCCCAGATTCTCCTCCTGATGTGCTCCAGGTAGACGAGCCGGGCGAAGAGAGCGACGAACAGTGGGCCGAGGAACTGGATGAGCAGGGCGATCCCCACCGGCAGCCGCTCGATGGCGACGAAGTAGAGGAGTTGCACCAATCCGATCCCGGCGATACCGAAGACGACGAGGAAGAGCAGCTCCCTGCGATCGGCACGCAGGGTCGCGCGCGCGAAGAGGACAAGGAAGAGCGAGAAGCCGACCGCCGCTCCCGTCGAGCGGATCTGCGTCAGCTCGAGCGAGGAGAGCCCGGAGCTGAGCACGACCTTCGAGACGATCCCGTTGACCGCGAAGAGGCTCGCGGCCACGATCACCATGATGTAGCCGAGTCGTGTGCGGTCGTCGGTGCGCCCTTCCGCGGAGGGCAGGAACGGCGCATCGACCATCCGGGGCAGGCTATTCAATGGGAGCCGGCCCTACACTGTTTCCGACGGGGCGTAGCTCAGCCTGGTAGAGCGCCCGCTTTGGGAGCGGGAGGTCGTGGGTTCAGATCCCGCCGCCCCGATGAGAGAAGCCCTGCTAATGCGGGGCTTCTTCTCTAGCTCGACGGTGCTCTCGGCGCGGGCTACGCTGGTGCGACGTGCACGGCCTTCCGGCACGCGCGGCGCTTCGCGCAATCGTGATCACTCTGCTCGTCATGGGCGCAGCCGTTGCTGCGACGCCCGGGCGAAGTGCCCCGAGTCGGTTCAACGCGACGATCTCGCCGATCGGCTCGGAGCTCAGGGCGACGATGACCGGTGTCTCTTGGCGCCGCGGCTGTCCGGTCGGCCTGCGTGACCTTCGTGTGATCTCTGCTCGGCACTGGGGCTTCGACGGTCGTGAGCGCACGGGACGCCTGATCGTCCATCGCGACGTCGCGGCCGACGTGGTCGCCGTTCTGCGCCGGCTCCACGCGGCACGCTTCCCGATCCGGCGCATGATTCCGGTGGACGCCTACGACGCGAGCGACTACCGCTCGATCGAGGCCGACAACACGTCCGCGTTCAACTGCCGCTACGTGGAGGGAACGAGCCGCTGGTCCGAGCATGCCTACGGTCGCGCGATCGACCTCAATCCGATCGAGAATCCATACGTCAGCGGCGGCCGGACATCGCACCGCGCCAGCGTCACGTATGTCGATCGAAGCACTTGCCGCCGCGGAATGGCCTGTCCCGGCAACGCTGTCGTGCGTGCGTTCGAGGCGATCGGCTGGGGCTGGGGCGGGTACTGGACGTCCGTCAAGGACTACCAGCACTTCTCCTCGAGCGGCCGCTAGCAGCGGCGAAGCGGGCGGTCGGGTTCGAACCGACGACATCCAGCTTGGAAGGCTGGCGCTCTACCAACTGAGCTACGCCCGCGTCCGGTTAGCGTAGCGACGTGAACCCGTACGCGTGGTCGTGGAACCTCGAGGCGCTCGTTCTAGTACCACTGCTGACCGGCGCATATCTCCTCGCGCTTCGCCGCCACCCGGCCCCTCGCTGGCGGATCGCCTCTTTTCTCACCGCCATGGTGCTCGTGCTCGCCGTGTCGATCACGCCGCTCGAGACGATCGCCGTCAAGTACCTCCTGACGATCCACCTGCTCCAGAACGTCGTGCTCGCGGAGTGGGCGCCGCTCCTCGTCGTGCTCGGTCTGCCGCCCGCGCTGGCCGCAACGCTCGTTCAGCCGAGCGTGTTTCGAATGCTCACGCATCCTGTGCTCGCTCTGCCGCTCTGGCTCGCCAACTACATGCTCTGGCACCTGCCGTGGCTCTACGACACTGCGCTCGAGCACCCGCACTCGCTCCTCCACCTCGAGCACGCGCTCTACTTCCTCACCGGCGTGGCGATGTGGTGGAGCGTCGTCCAGGACGAGCCTCACCGTCTCGGCGCGGGTGCGCGCGCCGGCGTCGTCCTTGCCGCCTTCGTCCTCGGAAGCCCCATCGGTCTCGTAATCGCGCTCGTCCCCGAGCCGATCTACGACTTCTATGTGGATGCGCCCGGGCGCCTGTGGGGGCTGACTGCCCTCGAGGATCAGCAGCTCGCGGGCGTCGGCATGGCCATGGAGCAGGCGGTCGTCTTCTTCGCCGTGTTCGCGTACTGGGTGTTCCGTTTCATCGCGG
>JACCVK010000089.1 GCA_013698195.1 Actinomycetota bacterium
GGCAGGACGTGCAGCACGGATCGCTCAGGTGCCGGCATACGCCTCGAGCACCTTCTCCAGGGAGCGCTCGAGTGAGAGGCGGTCGGCGTTGCGGCGGAACCAGGCGGCGGTCGAGTCGCGAAGGCCCGGTCCGCCCCGGTGAATCCTGAGGATTGCGGCGGCGAGCTCGGCAGGCGCCGCCGACGAGGCGATCGCGCCGTTTACTCCTTCCTCCACGAGCTCGATCGCGGCGTTGTCCGGGCCTTCGACAACCACCGTCGGCACCCCCCGCGCGGCGGCTTCGACGACGACACGGCCGTAGCCCTCCCGCCTGGAGGGGAGTAGGAAACAGAGCGCACTCGCAAGAGCCTCTTCGAGCACCTCCGCAGCAACGAATCCAGGCGCGGAGACGTAGCCGCCGAGCCCGAGCTCGGTGATCGCTCGCACGACCTCGCCGCGCTCGGGGCCGTCGCCGTAGATCTCGCCACGCAGGTCGGGGATCTCCTCCCGCGCCCGTGCGAGAGCCGGGACCAGCGCTGGCACGCGCTTTTCGGGGATGAAGCGGCCCGCGAAGACGGCGACGGGGAGCGCTGCCTGCGGCGGCTCCGGATCACTTCGACCCTCGAATTGTCCCTCGAGCCGGATGAGCTCACCGCCGAGACCGAGCTCGCGCAGGCGGCGCTCGTGCAACCGCGAGAAGCAGAAGGCCCGCTGCGGAACACGAAGGCACGCGCGCTGGATGAACCAGCCGATCCGGCCGAGGGGGCCGAGGTACTCGCGCCAGTACTCGCGCGTCCACACCTCGTGCCAGTCGACGATGGTTCGGAAACGTCCGGGCCTCCGTGCGGCATCGACGGCGAGCAGCGAGAAGTACGGAAACGACGCGGTGTGGACGATGTCGTAGCGTCGGCCGTTGCGAAGAAGATGGACGAGAACCCCCAGGCCGAAGACGATCGGAGGCAGCAGGCGCCGTCGGCCGCCGTGGGTGTACAGCGCAAGTCTCGGGCCGACGGCGATAACACGGACACCGGGGACATCCGGCCTGATGTCGCGTTCCCACTGCCGCAGAGTCAGGTACGTGACTTCGGCGCCCGTCGCGGCCAAGCGCTCGGCGAGATTTCGGTACCAGCGCTCCGCTCCGCCGATGGTGTAGGGGTAGAGGCAGTCATAGACGATGCAAACGCGCACGGCCCATATCCTCCCAGGCTGAAGTGACTGTGGCCGTCAGCACAGAATCGCCGTCGACGCGTTTTGTGTCGGTCGTCATCCCGTGCCTCGACGAGGCAGAGACGATCGTGGAGTGCGTGAACTCAGCGCGCGCGGTACTCGATGACGGCGGCTTCGAGGGCGAGGTGATCGTCGTCGACAACGGCTCGACGGACGGGAGCGGCGACCTCGCCCGCGCCTCCGGCGCGCTGGTCGTGGACGAGCCGCGGCGCGGCTACGGGAGCGCGTACCTAGCGGGTCTGGCCGCCGCTCGCGGCGACTACATCGTGATGGTGGACGCTGACCTCACCTACGACTTTCGCGAGATACCGCGCTTCGTGGATGAGCTCGAGGACGGCGCTGAGCTCGTGGTCGGAAACCGGTTGAAGGGCGTGCAGCCGGGTGCGATGTCCTGGCTCAGCCGTGTGGGCAACCCGTTGCTGTCCGGTTTTCTCAACGCCCTATACGGGACCAACATCCACGACGCGCACTGCGGGATGCGAGCGCTCCGACGCGAGGTCCTGCCGGTTCTCAACATGCGGACCGTCGGCATGGAGTTTGCGTCCGAGATGGTCATCCGGGCCACTCGAGAGCAGCTCGACGTCAGGGAGATCCCGATCGAGCTGCATCCGCGAGTGGGGACGTCCAAGCTCTCGCCGTTCCGCGACGGGTGGCGGCACTTGCGCCTCATCCTCGTGTACAACCCGACCTTCCTCTTCCTGCTGCCCGGCGCATTCATGCTGCTGACCGGCCTGCTCATCGCCCTGGTCGTGTTCGTGCAGCTTCCGATCGTCGGGCGCGAGCTCTACATCCATTCCCTCATCCTGGGCTGTCTCCTCATCATCATCGGCGTCCAAGCGATCGGCTTCGGACTTTGCGCCCGGGCCTACGGCGTGTACTTCATTAGCGAGCAGGACCAGCTCTTCCAAAGGCTGCGCACGCGGTTCCGACTCGAGCACGGCCTCTTGCTGGCGGCCATCGTCGGCGTCGCGGGATTCGCGCTGTTCGGGGTCGTCGTCGGTCAGTGGGTGGCCGGTGGGTTCGGCGAGCTGAGCGAAGCGCGCCTTGCCATCCTCGCCGCGACGCTGGTCGTCGTTGCCGCCCAGGTTTTCTTCACCTCGTTCATGCTCTCGATTCTCGGTCTGCGGCGTCGCCGCGAGGACGTGTAGCGAGACCGCCGCGTAGCGCTCGACGTGGCGTCACCCGACGACTTCGCCGGACCGCAAGGCACACTTGCCTGCTGTGTCGGTCGTGCCCGTAGTTCGCCCTAGCCTCGCTTCGAGGTGGCAGTCCTTCGAAGCCTGGGTGGGCACTCGGAGCTCCGCTGTTGCGCTCTTCGTGCTCGGGCTCGTGGTCTTCGCGATTCAGGCCATCGTCGTGCCGGTTCAGCCGGGGCGTGACATGCCCAGATACGTCCAGAGCTACGTTCAGCTCGCTCACGACTATCTCGTTCTGCCGGTGGTCGTGAACACGCGCGGGCCCTTGTCCGCCCTCGGGGTCGGCATGCCTCTCGAGGTCGGCGGTGCGATGGCAGGGATATGGCTCGCCGCGCTCTACGCCGCTTCGATCTTGGCCTGGGGTGTCGTCGCGCTCACGTTCGGGCCGAGGGCGGCGATCCTGACGACGGGGCTGCTGCTCGTCTACCCGGGCTACGGCATCCTCTTCCACGGGCTGGCTAGCGACGCGCTGTTCGCGGCTGCCTTCGCCGGGTGGGCAATAGTCGTGTCCAGGGCGATCCTGCGACCGTCCGTCGTCGGTTTCGGCGCCGCAGGCCTCGTGATGGGTCTGCTTGCGCTCGTCCGGCCTGCGAATCAGGTCCTGATCGTCCTTACCTTCGTTCCCCTCTTCGTGCGGGGTCCCTGGAGCAGGCGGCTGCAATGGGCGGCGGCCTTCTTCATTGCTTCGGTTCCCGTGACGCAGGGCTGGAGAGCGCTCGCAACCTTGCGATTCGGCGACGCGGTCGCACTGAGGCCTAGCACGGCGGTGGTTGTGACCGCGCTCGCGCTTTCCGTCCTCTTTCTGCCCCACGCATGGCGACGACGAGGCGCGTTGCTCGCAATTCCGTTGATCGTCGTGGCCGTTGCAGCAGTTGCAGCCGTGGCGATCCGGGGCGACCTGCGGAACCCCGTGGAGTATGCGCGGACGCTGGCGCAGACTCCCTCCAGCGCTGTGTTCCTGTTCCGGGTCTTCGAGATGGACCGTCTCGTCGAGCCGGAGAACGGCCCGGCCTCCCGCGAGCTGGCGCGCGTCCTCGAGCGCGATCTGCTGACCCAGGAGCCCTACCGGTCGTACGACATCGACGTCGACGAGTTCTTCTCCTCGGGCAGCGATCGCATGTTCGTTGACCTCAACACACTCGGGGACAGGGCCGATCTGCAGGAGGTGACCAGAGAGGCGATTCGCGCGCATCCTCGGGCGTTTGCGACTGGGATCGCCGACACGATCTGGACGCAACTGTGGTCGGGTCGGGTGTACGCGCGCGAGAGCGCGTCAGACGGCGAAGAGGCGGAACCGACCGAGACGCCCGTCATCGTCGTCAACGGCCAGACGCTCCCGCGACCGAGCGAAGGTGAGCCGATTCCGACGTCGCGCGCCGGGCCTGGCCTCCTTGGCGACGAGCGACTTCAGGCGAGGTTCGAACGCGACACCCTTGATCTTGAAGAGAGGCTTCCGAATCGGGAGGGAACCGAGCTCGCGTACCTCCTGAACCAAGCGTCGCGTGCGTTTCCTTCACTCGTCGTTTGGCTCGCCGTCGGGCTCGTTGCGCTGGCGGTGCGGCGACCTCGTCGGGCTCTGGCGGTTCTCACGATCTCCGCAGCCGCACTCGCCGTGATCGTTGCGACGTCCCTTGTCACGTTTGCGGTTCCCGAGTACGCAGTGCCCGTCAGCCCTGCATTCGTATTGCTCGCGGCTGCCGGTTTGGTGGGCGCGCACCCGCGTGGGCGTCTCCGTCGGCCGTGGCGAACGCAGCCTTAGCTTCGCCCAGGCTGTTGGATACGGTCTCAGGTCGTACCGTGCCGGCGCTGCACCTCATTCCGAAATCCGAGCTCGACCGCATCCGTTCGTCGGATGTCGACCGAAACGCACGGCTAGGCCTCCTCGCCGACACGTGCCGCGTGAACGCGCTCGTGGCAGTGAAGCGCGCCGGCTCCGGCCATCTCGGCTCGAGCTTTAGCGCGCTCGACCTCGTCGTCCACCTGCTGTACGAGGAGCTAAACGTCGCGGAGCTCGGCTTCGAGGACCCCGGCCGCGACGTGTTCTTCTCCTCCAAGGGACACGACGTGCCCGCGCTCTACGCGGCGCTTCTGGGGCTCGGGGTCGTGTCGCGAGAGCAGCTCCTCCGCCTGCGCCGTCTCGGCGGGCTCGACGGGCATCCGGACGTCGGGATCGCGGGCATCGAGGCGAGCTCCGGATCGCTCGGGATGGGGATCTCCAAGGGGCGCGGCATCGCCTGGGCCAAGCGGCACCTCGACCGCGGCGGACTCGTGGTCGTCATGACCGGAGACGGCGAGCTCCAGGAGGGGCAGAACTGGGAGGCGCTTCAGGCATCCGCGCAGGAGCGGCTCGGCTCGCTCTGGATCGTGGTTGACCGGAACGAGCTTCAGTCGGACAAGCGAACCGAGGAGATCCTGTCGCTCGGAGACCTCGAGGCGAAGATGCGCGCGTTCGGCTGGCAGGTCGCGAGCTGCGACGGACACGACCACCGAGACATCGGCGCCGCCTTTGCAGAGTTCCGTGCGGGCGGTGACGCGCCGAAGGCGCTGATCGCGCACACGATCAAGGGCAGAGGCGTCTCGTTCATGGAGCACCCGGCCGCGCTCGCTGCCGGTGACGGGACGTACCGCTGGCACGCGGGGGCTCCCGACGACGAGTCGTTCGCGCGTGCCTACGACGAGCTCGTCGCGCGTATCGACGCCCGCCTCCGCGAGCTCGGCCTGGACGGGCTGGTCGTCGAGCCGGTGGAAGCGCTCGAGGATGCTCCGGCCGGAAGTCTGGAGGCCGAGCCGGCGAGCGGCATCGCCACTCGGGACCGGCCGGCCGGCGGGGACGTTGTCAAGAACGTGACCGACGAGTACGTGGTCGATGCATACGGTGACGCGCTCGTGGAGCTCGCAGCGACGAATGACGGCTTTGTCGTGCTGGACGCCGATCTCGCCTCCGACTGCCGTGTCCGCGCGTTCGAGCTCGCCTATCCGGATCGGTTCGTCGAGTGCGGGATCGCCGAGCAGGACATGGTCTCGACCGCGGCGGGTATCGCTCGCCACGGCCTGCTGCCGGTGGTCAACTCGTTCGCGTCCTTCCTCGCATCGCGCGCGAACGAGCAGATCTACAACCAGGTGAGCGAAGGCTCGAAGGTGGTGTACGCGCTGCACTACGCAGGTCTGATCCCAGCCGGGCCGGGGAAATCGCACCAGTCGTTGCGGGACGTCTCGTTGCTCGCTGCGCTCCCGAATGTGACGGTGGTTCAGCCCGGGAACGCGGAGCAGACACGTGCGCTGGTGCGTTGGGCGGTGGAGGAGGCCGAAGAGAACGTCGCGATCCGGCTTGCCATCGGCCCGTCCCCCCGTAGGATCGAGCAACCTCCGGGCGAGAAGCTGCGCAGCGGGCGCGGAACGGAGCTGCGCGACGGCGATGACGCGATCCTCCTCGCGTATGGGCCCGTCATGCTGCACGAGGCCCTGACCGCGTCGGAGCTTCTCGCCGAGCGCGGCGACCTGGCGGTCGCTGTCGCGAACATGCCATGGCTCAACC
>JACCVK010000213.1 GCA_013698195.1 Actinomycetota bacterium
GTTCGGTCGCGACTCGTGGTCTGACGGCCACTTCTAGGAGCCCGCAGCCTGCTGCCGGCCCTCGCCCCATCGGGGCGGGGTAGCCGGCGGCGGTCCGAAGAACTCTGTCGCGGTCTCAAGACTCCTCGCTTGGCGGCGCAACTAGACTGGACCCGATGCGCCTCCGGGCGGCACTTGCGCGAGGGCTGTGCATGATGGCGCCCCTCGTTCTCGTCGGGTGCGGAGGCTCGGGCAGCGGGGCGTCTTCCGACGGAACCGATCCTGGCGGCGGGAGCACGCTCGAAGAGCTCTGGCGCGCGCCGGGCGACGACGTCGCCGTGATCCCTGGAACATCGAGCTTCGAGCCCGGACGCGTGCGCGTCGCCTTCCTCGTCCTCGATGCGGAGGGTGAGCCCGTGACGCTACCGACGGCGCGATTTTGGCTCGCTCGTGGGCTCGAGAACGAGCCGTTTCTCGAGTCCACGGCCGAGCTCGAGCGCATCGGCGTCCCGGGCGGCGCTGCTGTCGATGCCACGCACATCTACGTCGCGCACGTGCCGATCGCGACCGCAGGCACCTACTGGTACCTCGCCGAGCCGGAGGGAGGCCCGAACCCGGTTCAGGCACTCGGGAACATCGTGGTCGAGGAATCGATAGCCGCCCCGGCAGTCGGCAATCCCGCTCCCGCTTCCAAAACACCGACCCTCCACTCGGTCGGCGGCAAAGCGTCGAAGGTTACGACGCGCGTACCGCCCGATCTCACGCTCGTCGAGCACTCGGTCGCGGAAACGCTCCGCGACGGGCTCCCCTTCGTCGTGACTTTCTCGACGCCAGAGTTCTGCGCTAGCCGGGTCTGCGGTCCTGTCGTGGACGTGGTGGAGGAGACGTCCAGGCGCTTCGAGGCGACGGAAATCCGCTTCATCCATGTCGAGGTGTACGAGGACAATGACCCGGCGAAGGGCTACAACCGCTGGATGCAGGAGTGGGGGCTCGCCACCGAGCCGTGGACGTTCGTCGTCGACGCGGAAGGGAAGATCTCTGCCCGGTTCGAGGGTCTTGTGTCGGTGCACGAGCTCGAGGAGGCAGCGCGCGCGGTCGCGCCGAGCTGACCTGAGTGCTAGTCTCGTTACTTTCCAAAGTGAAGTATTGAGAGGAGGACAGATGGGGGTCGACATAGCTTCGAAGGTTCTCGTGACGACCGACTGGCTGGCGGAGCATCTGAGCGATCCTGGCGTCGTCGTTGCCGAGGTCGACGAAAACCCGGATGTCTACGAGGAAGGTCACATCCGTGGAGCGGTGAAGCTCCACTGGCGCGACGACCTTCAGGACAAGATCATCCGCGACGTCGTCTCGAAGAAGGATTTCGAAGCGTTGCTGGGCGAGCGGGGGATCCTCAACGACACGTCGATCGTCCTCTACGGCGACAAGAACAACTGGTTCGCCGCGTACGCGTTTTGGTACCTGAAGACCTACGGCCACGAGGACGTGCGCCTGCTCGACGGCGGTCGCCAGAAGTGGATCGAGGAGGATCGCGAGCTCACAACCGACGCTGCCACTCCGACGCCGGCGACATACGTCGCGAAGGAGCGGGACGAGTCGATTCGCATCCGTCGTGACGAGGTGCTCGAGGGCCTCGACGATTCGGCGGTTGCCCTCGTGGACGTTCGAAGCCCGCAGGAGTACACCGGCGAGCTCATGGCGCCACCCGGCTACGAGCAAGAGGGTGCAGCGCGTACGGGTCACATCCCCGGCGCGCAGTCGATCCCGTGGGCAACGGCGGTCCGGGACGATGGGACGTTCAAGAGCACGGACGAGCTCGAGGAGATCTACGGCGCCCAGGGAGTCACGCGCGAGAAGGAGGTTCGCGCGTATTGCCGCATCGGCGAGCGCTCTGCGCACACCTGGTTCGTGCTTCGCGAGCTCCTCGGCTATGAGAACGTCAAGAACTACGACGGCTCCTGGACGGAGTGGGGCAATCTCGTCGAGGTGCCGATCGAAAAAGGCGCCTGAGTCCGGCGCCTGTTCCTCGCGCTCTACACCTCGTCCCCGACGCGCTCGATGACGATGCTCGGGACGCGTGCTCTGGGACTGAGCCGTAGCAGCACGCGAGCGAGCTCGACGACGTCCTCCGGCTGGATCATCTCCTCGGCCGGAAGGCCGGTCCAGTCGGTCATCGGGGTCGCGACGAACGCCGGACAGAGCGCGGTCGCGCGAACGCCGTTTTCCGCTTCCTCCCGGTTGAGCGAGCTCGTCCACGAGATGAGCGCTGCCTTCGTCGCGCCGTAGATCGAGAGCCCGGGAACGGGGATCGTTCCCGCGATCGAGGCGAGAGTGAGGATGAAGCCGTTCGAGGCGCGGAGGTGCGGGAGCGCTGCTCGCGTAATCGCGAACGTCCCGCGCAGGTTGACGTCGAGCTGAAGATCGATCTTCTTCGCGTCGAGGGTTCCGAAGTTTCCGCCGATTCCGAGTCCGGCAGAGTTCACGAGGACGTCCATGCCGCCCCACGACTCCACATGCTTCGCGACCGCCTCGACGCACGCGCTCTCGTCGGCGACGTTTGCAGCGAACGACTCAGCGCCGAGCTCGCCCGCAGCCTCCGCGAGCTTGTCGGGGCGCCGAGCGACGAGCGTCAACCCGAAGCCGTCGTCCTGGAGCATCCGCGCGAGCGCGAGCCCGATTCCCGATGAGCCACCGGTGACGAGGGCCGACTTCACGGCGCGAGTATCCCACGGTGCCTGTACCGCCGACCTCCGGAAGAGTGCGGCCGCCGGAGGGGGCGGCGGCCGCGGTCGTGCAGGGGGGAGAGGGGTGGGGACTGATCTCTCCAGCGCTCTCGTTCGATACTCGGGTCAACTCTCCTCCGCTCGATCCCTACAGTTCCCGAGGTGGAAGCGGTTGCCTTGACGTCGCTCGCGAAGGCCGGCGGCTGCGCTGCGAAGTACTCCGCTGCCCGGCTCGAGAAGCTGCTCGCCGGGCTCCTCCCTGTGGACGCCGTAGATCTCCTCGTCGGGCTCGATCCGGCGGACGATGCGGCCGGCTACCGACTCGACGACGACCGTGCGCTCGTCTTCACCGTCGATTTCTTTCCGCCGCTCGTCGACGACCCCGCGACGTTTGGCGCGATCGCGGCGACGAACGCACTGAACGACGTCTTTGCGATGGGCGGCACTCCCCTCCTCGCGCTCTCCATCGCCGCCTTCCCGGAAGAGCTTCCGACCGAGGTGCTCGGTGCGGTGATCGCGGGAGCCGACGAGCGGGTTCGCGCGGCGGGTGCGATCCTCGCGGGTGGGCACACGATTCGCGATTCGGAGCCGAAGTACGGGCTGTCCGTGGTCGGCACGGTCCATCCCGATGCCCTCTGGCCCAAGTCAGGCGCACAGGACGGGGACGCGCTCTTCCTGACGAAGCCGCTCGGCACCGGCATCGTGATCCAGGCGCACCGCGACGGAGTGGCCCCGGACGGCGCCCTCGACGCAGCCATCAGCGCCATGCTCGAGCTCGATCGCGACGCGGCCGACGTGCTCCGACCGTTCGAGCCGAACGCGGTCACCGACGTCACGGGCTTCGGCCTGCTTGGGCACGCACACGAGCTCGCCTCGCGGAGCGGTGTGCGGGTCATCATCGACGCGAGTGCGTTGCCGGCTTTACCGAGCGCCCTCGAGCTCGCCCTGAACGGCGTGCGGACGGGAGGCGACTCGCGCAACCGGGACTATGCAGGCCCGCACGTGGAGAGCACGGCGGCCGAGGGGTACGAAGCGCTCGCCTACGACCCGCAGACCGCAGGCGGTCTGCTCGTCTCGTTGCCGGCGGAGCAGGGCGCCGTGCTCGAAGCGTCGTTCGAGGCCCGCGGCCTCGACCTCGCGCGAATAGGGCGCATCGAAGCGGGACACGGGATCGTTTTCGCATAGTGGCAACGGCGGTCGCACGACTTCGCACCCTCGCGTCCTCTTCGCTGGCACCGATCCGCTTCTTGTGGATCGCGTCCGCGTCCTGCGCTTCGCTCTTCGTCGTGATCACCTCGGGCGCCTTCGTCCGCTTGACCGGTTCGGGTCTCGGGTGCGAGAACTGGCCGCGCTGCGGGGACAAGCCGTATCCGGAGCGTGACTTCCATGCCTTCGTCGAATTCGGGAACCGCATGGTCGCGCTCGTCGGGCTCACGCTCGCGCTCGTCACCTGGCTCGCGTCACGCCGGACGAGCGGCCTCTCCACCGTCGGTCGCTACGCGGCCGGCGCGACCTTCCTCGTCGTCGTGGCCCAGATCCCGCTCGGCGCGATCACGATCGCGGTCGATCTCCACCCGCTCGCGGTGATGGCGCACTTTCTCCTCGGGCTCGTCGCGCTCGCATTGGCGGTCGTCGTCGCGCTCGAGGCGTGGCTCCTCGTCGACGGTCGTGCGCTCGCGGTCGACCCACGCTGGCTCCGGCAGCTCGTCGTCTTCGCGGGCCTGCCCGCGTGCGCGGCGCTCGTCGTCACGGGCGCCGTCGCGACGGCTTCGGGCCCGCATCCGGGTGCAGACGAGCAGGTCGAGAGGCTTGGAATGGCGATTGCCGACACCGTGTACATCCACGTGCGCGTCGCGGCCGTGTTCGGGATCGGCGTGCTGCTCGTGGGCTTCGTCCTCGTCCGCGCCCGAGACCGCTATCGGGGCGTCTTCCGGTTATGGGCGTTGCTCCTCGGTGTCCTCACCGCGCAAGCTGTGCTGGGGGAGATTCAGTATCGGAGCGCGCTCCCGTGGGGCCTCGTGCTCGTCCACGTCGCTCTCGCGGCCGCGATCTGGGGTCTGAGCGTCGCCCTTGCTTACGTGCTGTGGCGTCCACCTGCGCGACTAGCTCGACAGTAAGCTCAGAGCATGGCCCGGGAGCTCCGTGTATACGAGCGCCCTTCGCTCGAGCGACCGGTGCTCATCGGCGCTTTCCGCGGCTGGAACGACGGCGGTCAGGCCGCGACGCTCGCTGCCGGTTACCTCGCGAAGCTCTGGGGCGCACGGAAGTTCGCGGACATCGATCCTGAGCTCTTCGTCGATTTTCAGGCGACACGACCCAACGTCTCGCTCGACGAGGGGCACACGAGGCGTATCGACTGGCCGGAGAACGCATTCTTCCGTGCGCGGATTCCAGGAGCCGACCGCGACGCCGTGCTACTTGTCGGCGTCGAGCCCAATTACCGCTGGCGGGCGTTCACGGAGCTCATCGGCGGGCTCTCGAGCGACCTCGGTGTCGAGATGGTGATAACGCTCGGCGCGCTGCTCGCGGACGTTCCGCACACTCGCCCCTCACCGGTCACCGGCGCGGCGACCGATCCGAAGCTCGTCGACGAGCTAGGGCTCCAGCTCTCGCGCTACGAGGGCCCGACCGGGGTCGTCGGCGTGCTTCTCGACGCGTGTCGCAGAGCCGGGATTCCGTCAGTGAGTCTGTGGGCGGCGGTTCCGCACTACGTCTCGCTCGCGCCCAGTCCCCGCGCGGCGCGCGCGCTCTGCGAGCGCCTGGCGAATGTGCTCGCGATCTCCATCGACGTCACCGAGCTCGAGGAGGCGGAGGAGTCCTATGTCGAGCAGGTGTCGCAGGCGGTAGCGAGCGACTCCGATACCGCCGCGTACGTCGAAGAGCTCGAGCAGCGTGCGGACTCTCTCGACTGGCTCGAGGAGTCGGGGGAGCTTCCGTCCGGCGAGGCGCTCGCCGCGGAGATCGCGCGCTTCCTGAGGGAGCGCGAGCGGAACGGCGGCGGCGGCCCGTCGGGACCTACCGGTTAGAGGCTTGATGTGGGTTGTGGGTGCGTTTCAGGGAGGGCATGGGCCAAGCAGCGTGGACGGATCGCCGCTCGGCAATACTGGAAGGTATTGGTGAGCAGCGAGCTGGCCGCGATGCGTCGTGCCTAGGTCCCCAGCTGGACGTGCCCACAACCCACATCAAGCCTCTAGCTCAGGCGGCGTCTTCTGTGGCCGCGCGGAGCGTCAGCGGCTCGCCCTCGACCGCGAGCGGAACCGGCGGCGACGACTGCTCGGTCGCTTGGTCTGTCCCGGCAGCCTGCCCGCTCGTATCGGCTTGGGGCTGTGCCTGGCCCTTCCGCTTGCGACGCCTGCGACGTGACTTACGGGCCGTGAGCTTGGGTGCCGGCAGGTTGTCAGCGAGCGCGTTCGCGATATCCGTGATCGTTCCAAGCTCCTCGCGTGCCTTGTCGAGCGCCGCGTTCGCCCGCGGCGTATAGCCGTCGGCAGAGGCGAGCAGCGCGGCACCGACCGGAAGGGGCATCGCCACGGCCACCTGCACGAGCCGGTTCACGTTCTCCTCGTGGCGGTACCCGCGGGAGTTCGCCACGGCGCCGAGGAGCCGCTTTGCCTCGGGGAACTCCATCGACACGCGCCGGTCCTGCACTTTCCTCGTCGCGCGAGCGAGCCGCCAGGTCCAGCGCGCGAGAATCTGATCCGGCGCGGCAGCTTTGCCCTCGCCCACCGCGCGCAGCAGGACACGGACGCCCGCCGCGCGATCCTTCTCCCACGGTGGCGCCTGGGTGACCAGAGTGACGAGATCGTCGAAGTCGGCGCGCTCCACGGGTGTTGCGACGCGATCCATGAGCGCCGTCATCCGTAGTCGACGATTCGGGTTCTCCGCGGCGCAGGTCGCGAGAAACTGCTCGAGCGCCACTTTGCTCGCCCTGCTTTCCGCGAACTTGCGGGCAAACTCGCCACGCTGGTCGAAGCGGATCTGCCGCCCCGCGATCGTCGCCCAGAAGCGCTGCTCGTCCTCGTCGAGGTACTTCGGATCGATGCGCTGCCACTCGCGCTGGATCACGTTCAGCCGGCGCGCGACGTCGGGAGTGACCGGGACGAGCCATGGCGCGGGCGAGAGTCGTCGCCGAGCACGCCGCTGCGAGCGTCTGCGCGGCGCCGGCGTGACACGCGCGCCCTCGCGGTAGAAGTCGGCGTCGAGCAGCGCATGCAGCGACACGACGCGCTCGTTGTGGGTCGCCGCCTTGGGGACGAAGTCGATGACGATGCCGGCTTCCTTGCGAGGGTGAATGCGCATGATCCGGCCAATCCGCTGTTGATATACGCGACGCGAGGCGGTGGGCGCGAGGTGCATGCAGATGGTCGCCCGCGGCGAGTTCCAGCCTTCGGCGAGCAGCTGTGCGTTGATGAGCACGTTGATCTCGCCGCGCTCGTACGCGGCCAGGGTCTCGGCGAGCTTTGTCGGCGGCGTGCGGCCCGAGACGGCCTCGGCCTTGAGGCCGGCGGCACGGAACTCCTGCGCGAGGTTGTAGGCGTGGTCGACTCCGGCCGCGTAGACGATTCCGGGCGTCGAGCCGAAGCGGTCGCGGTAGAGGCTCGCCGCTGCTTGATTCAGCGCCTGGTGGTCGAGGGCTGCCGCGAGCGAGCGTTCCTCGAAGTCGCCGCCGACGATGGGCACCGAGTTGACCGCGGCCGCCGGCGGAACGCGCAGATCTCGCAGCGGGGCAATGAGACCGCGCCGCGCAGCGTCGGCAAGCGGGAGATCATCGACGGAGGCGGGGAACACATCCGAGACCTGCTTCGCAATCAACTGCTCCGTGGCCGTCATGCCGATGTAGAGCGGATCGTGGAAGGCGCGGATCGCCGCGCTGGTCTTCTCGCCCAGAGCCGTGTGGGCCTCGTCGCAGAGGACGAGGTGGTACGCGCCGCGGTCGAGCTCGGAGCCGTGCCTGGCGAACCAGGCGTACGTCTGGATCGTTATCGGGTTCTCTCTGACCTGCTTCGCGCCGGCCAGGAGGGCATCGGAGAAGCGCTCCGCGTAGCCCTCGGTGGTCAGATCGCGCTGATACTGGGATACGAGCAGGCGCCGGTGCGTGAGGATCAGGATGCCGAGCTCGCGTGCGGCATCCACGAACCCCGCCGCGGCGATGGTCTTTCCAGACGCGGTCGGATGCCGGAAGCGGTAGCGTCGTGAAGCCCCCGGGTCGGTGTTGCAAAGCTCCGCCTCGAGCGCGACGTCGTCGATGAAGCCGGCGTCGTAGTCGTCATCGGCTTCCTCGTCGAGCTCGACCTCGGGGACTGCGCCGTTCGCGCTCCCGTGGTCACCGCCGAGCCCGTTGCCGTTGCCGTTCTCCTCCGCTGCTCGTTGAGTCGACGCAATGAGCTCGGTCAGCATCCCTGTCAGGGCATCGACCTGATGCCGCCTGAGCTCGGTGCCGCTTGCGGTCCGCACCGGATCCTGCGTCAGGACGCGCTCGAGTCCGAGCATTAGGCCGTAGCGCACCTTCCAGCGTGCGGACGGCTCGGAAAATCCGGCCGTCATCTCCTCCAGGGCATGGTCGAGTGCCGCGCGCCGCGCGGTTCCGGGGGCGAGCGCGACAGCTACCTCTTCACCCTCGTGGACGAAGGGCTCGCCGAACCAGACCTCGGCTCGGCGTGCTGCCTCGGTCAGATCGAGTTTGGTTTCCGGCGTCAACGCCGGCGTGGTCTCTGCTTCGTGCATGCGCGCAGCACGTACTGCTGTGCCGCTCCTTCCGAAGGATTGCGCTCGCGTGTCTCCCGGCGAGCGTGACCCGGAAAGCATACCTCAGAATCCGGGTGACCAAACGGTTGACTCAGGTCGTAACGCGCGCGCCGATCTGACTCAAGAGACGGCCTGTGACCCGCTCGGAGACGCCGGTCTGGTCGAGGCGCTTCGTAATCCCGCCGAGCCAGAACGGGTAGCCCGCGCCGAGGATGAGGCACGTGTCGACGTCGGCGGCGTCATCGACGACGCCCTCCTCGAGGATGTGCCGCACCTCGTCGGCGAGCGCCTCGAGCACCGCCTCGTGCAGCTCCTCGACGCTGCGCGGCGCATGCTCCACGATCACTGGGTCTCCGCCTTCGGCGATGCTCTCGAGCGAAGGCGAGAGGGGAAAGCGATCCGGCCAGGCGTCGTGCAGCGTATGGCGAACGTGGTTCGCAACCTTGGGGCCGACGAACTGGAGGAGGAACGACGGCGCCATAGGCACGCCAAGCCGCAGCACGGCCTCGTCGGTCTCCTCGACCGTGTTGCCATGGTCGAGTGCGGTCGTCACGACGGATCCCTGGCGGCCGAGTAGGCGATTGACGACGAAGCCCGGAGCGTCGCGGACGAGCACGCCTGTCTTGCGGAGCTTCCTCGTGACGGCCCATGCGGTCGCGAGCGACTCGTCGTCGGTCTCCGGCGTCCGTACGAGCTCGACGAGCGGGAGCACAGCGACCGGGTTGAAGAAGTGCATGCCGACGAGCCTCTCCGGATGCTCGAGCCCGGATCCGAGCGCAGTCACCGACAGGGACGACGTGTTCGTGGCGAGCACCGTTTCCGGGCCAACGACCTGCTCGACCTCCGCAAAGACCGCCTTCTTCAGCTCGAGCTCCTCGAATACGGCCTCGAGCACCAGGTCGCAGCCGGAGAACACCTGCCAGTCCGTTGAGCCCGAGACGAGCGAGCCCAGAAAGCGGGCTTTCGCTTCGGCGAGACGACTCTTGGCCACGAGTTCTTCGAGCTCCGAGCGAACCCAAGCGATCGCGTCGTCGACCTGCTCCTGCGAGATGTCGCGGAGAACAACGGGAACTTCCAGCCGGCGCAGGAAGAGGAGCGCGAGCTGCCGCGCCATGAGTCCTGCTCCCACGACTCCGACCTTGGACACGCGGCGAGGCGCCGTATCCGGCACGCCGATTCCCCGCTTTGCTCGCCGCTCGACGAGATAGAAGGAGTACACGGATGCCTGCGCCTGCGGGCCCGGCAGCAGCTCGGCGAGCGCATTCTCCTCCGCTTTGTAGCCCTCTTCGATCGTCCAGCTCCCGGCGCCGGCGATCAGGTCGAGCGCGCGGTATGGGGCCGGCGCCGCTCCGTGCACCTGGTCGTCGATCCGCGAGCGTGCCTTGCGCACGACCTCTTCGAGATCGGAGAGATCCGCTGCAGGCTCGCGCTTGCCTCCGCCCTCTTCGATCGTGCGCACGAGGACCGCGAGCGACTCGTCGAGGAACTCAACGGGCTCGAGTAGCGCGTCGGCGAACCCCGCTGCGAACGCCTGAGGGGCGTTCAGCATCCGATTTTGGCGCAGGGGGTTCTCGACGACGAAGCGCACCGCCTGCTCTGCGCCGACGAGCCGAGGGATGAGCTGGGTACCGCCCCAGCCTGGGATGAGCCCGAGCAACACCTCCGGGCAGGCGAAGTGTCGAACGTCGGCGGAGATCGTCCGGTAGTCGCAATGCAGCGCGATCTCGACGCCGCCCCCGAGCGCGGCGCCGTTGATCGCGGCGAGGGTTGGGAATGGCAACGCGCGGATCCGGCCGAAGAGGGCGTGTCCCGCCTGGCCGCCCTCGCGCGCCCGCTCGGGCGTGATCTCTCCGAACTCGTCGATGTCGGCCCCCACCGCGAAGACGAACGGCTTGCCGGTGAGCAGCAGGCCGGCGCAGTCGTCCGCTTCCACACGGTCGAGCAGCGCCTCGAGCGAGCGCAGCGCCGCCTCGCCGAACGTATTGGGCTTCTGCCAGTCCTCGCCGTTGTCCATGGTCGCGAGCGCGATGCGGCCGACCTTCGTAGAGACGGCTTGGAGCTTGAAGAGCGTGGCGTTGCTAGCCACCGTTCTGCGTGTTCTCCCAGACGATTGCCGCGCCCATCCCGAGTCCGATGCAGAGCGCCGTCAACCCGTAGCGCACGTCCGGTTGCTCCCGAAACCCGTGCGCGAGCTGCGCCATGAGGCGAACGCCGGTTGCGGCGAGGGGATGCCCGCAGGCGATAGCGCCGCCGTACGGGTTGAGCCGCGGGTCGTCAGCCGCGATGCCCATGCCCTCGCACCAGGTGAGCACCTGCACTGCGAACGGCTCGTTCAACTCGAAGAGTCCGACGTCGCCGACGGCCAGACCCGCCTGCGCGAGCGCACGCTTGGTCGCCGGAACGGGGCCGAGACCCATGAGCTCCGGCTGGACTCCGGCGTACGCGAACGAGACGAGGCGCATGCGAGGCTCGAGGGCGAGCTCGTCGGCGGCGTCTTCCGAGACGAGCAATGCCGCCGTTGCTCCATCGGTAAGGCCCGCCGAGTTCCCAGCCGTGACTCGACCGGCGGTGCGGAACGGTGTCCGCAGTGTCGCGAGCCCCTCGAGATTCGTTTCGGGTCGGAGAAACTGGTCACGCTCCGTGACAGTCCAGCCGTCGTCGGTAAAGACCGCCATTCGGACGACGAGCTCGTCCATTACTCCCTCGTCCCAGGCGCGCGCAGCCTTCTGCTGCGAGGCGACGGCGAACGCGTCTGCGTCCTCCCTCGTCAGGCTGGGAAACGCATCGTGCAGGTTCTCCGCTGTCTGCCCCATGACCGCCGCGGAGTCGTCGACGATGCGCTCCGAGACGAAGCGCGGGTTGAAATCGACGTCGTCACCCATGGGGTGGTGGCCCATGTGCTCGACGCCGCCGACGAGGACGACGTCGGCCGCGCCCATCGCAATCTCGCCTGCACCTGCAGTCGTCGCAGTCAGCGCACCCGCGCACATCCGGTCGACGGCGAAGCCCGGAACGGACTGTGGGAGCCCCGCGAGCAGCGCGACATCCCGGCCGAGGGTCAGGCCTTGGTCGCCGACCTGGGCGGTTGCTGCGAGCACGACATCGTCGATGCGCTCGGGCGGAAGCTCCGGGTTTCGGCGCAGGAGCTCGCGGACGACCTTGACGGCCATGTCATCGGCGCGCGTTCGCCAGAAGTAGCCGTCCTCGCCGGCGCGCCCGAAGACCGTGCGCACCCCGTCCACGTAGACAACCTCGCGGAGCTCCCGTCCCACCGCGCGGACGATACTTCGTCGATCGTGACCGGCTGGGAGGAACGGGCAAGCCGCGCGCGCGAGCGCTACGAGGACGGTGCCGCCCGTCTGCCGGACGACCGCGACGAGCGCCAGCGCCAGCTCACGCGGATGGGAAACGCTGCGTGGGCGGCGGGCTTGTCGTATCTGATGCTCGACCGTGCGACGGAAGCGGCAACGTGGCTCGCGCGGGCCGCGGACCGCTACCGAGAGAGCTGGGCGGATGCGCCTCCGGGAAGCTGGGGGAGGCCTATCGGCTCGATGAAGTCTCGGCTCATGGCGGGAGACTGGAGGGCAGCACGCGAAGACGCGCGGTGGGCCAGCGAGGCGAACGCCGCGGAGGCGGAGAGCCCGATCGGCCGCTACGCGGCGGCACTCGCCGCGCTCGTCCTAGGCGACGACGTACGCGCCGGCGAGCTCGCGACGACCCTCAACGGGCGAGACGACTTTCCGCAGCCCGTCGCGGCCACGCTGGACGCGCTCGCAGCCGGGAACAGCGAGCGCTACGACCAAACGATCCGAGCGCTGCTCGCCGACTTCGAGCGCCGCAGCGACTTCCTCGAAGACGTTCCGGTCGCAGACACCGTCCTCGTGCTGCAGATCCTGGCGGCCGAGCGCGGGATTGCCGCCCCGCTCGAGTCACCGTTGCTGCCGGGGTAGGGC
>JACCVK010000234.1 GCA_013698195.1 Actinomycetota bacterium
GAGCTGGTGCGTGCGTGGGGCTACGAGCCGAGCGTGTCCGGGTTCGTCGCGGCCGTGCGGACGGCCGCGGGCGACCGCCAACGCTAGCCTTGCTGTGTGGAAGGCGCAGCGCCACGCCCGCGCATCCTCGTCTTCAACCAGTACTACTGGCCCGGCGTCGAGGCGACCGCGCACCTGCTGACCGAGCTCTGCGAGGCGCTCGCGGACGAGTACGACGTCGAGGTCGTTACCGGTGTGCTGCACGGGTACGAGGACGAGCCGCGGGAGCTCGAGCGGAACGGCGTGCGGATCGTGCGCGTCACGTCAACCGCCTACGACCGCTCGGAGCTCGGACGCCGAGCGGCGAACTACTTCTCGTACCTCGGCTCGGCGCTCAACTACGCGCTCCGGGGCCCCGCGCCCGATCTCGTCTTGTGCATGACCGACCCGCCGATCGTCGGCGACGTGGGTGTGGTCGTCGGTCGCCGGTTTGGGGTGCCGGTGCTCGTCATCAGCCAGGACGTCTTCCCGGAGATCGCAACCGAGCTCGGGCGCCTGCGCAACCCTGCGGTCATCAGAGTCCTACGGGCGCTCGTCGGCGGGTACCTGCGCCGCGCCGATCGAATCGTCGCTATCGGCGAGACCATGCGCCGCAGGCTCGAGCTCAAAGGTGCCGCGCCGGACCGACTGCGCGTCATCCCGAACTGGGTGGACACGAGCGAAATCACGCCGCAGCCTCGCGACAACGAGTGGGCGCGGGCGCACGGCCTCGCGGGGAAGTTCGTCGTGATGCATTCGGGCAACGTCGGTCATGCGCAAGACCTGGACAGCCTCGTCCGCGCTGCGACGTTCCTGCGCGACCTCGACGACCTGCTCATCGTCGTCGCCGGCTTCGGCGCGCGACATAGCGAGATGGTCCAGCTCGCCGAGCGCCTCGAGGTGGCAGATCGCCTGCGCTTCTTGCCGTACCAGAAGCGCGAGCGACTTCCGCTCTCGCTCTCGAGTGCCGACCTGCACGTCGTGGGGCTCGCGAAGGGCCTCGCCGGCTACGTCGTGCCGAGCCGGCTGTACGGGATCCTCTCGGCGGGCCGTCCGGTGATCGCGGCGGCCGAGGAGGACAGCGAGACCGCACGACTGGTCTCCGAGGTCGAGTGCGGGATCGTCATCCCGCCCGGCCGGCCCGAACTCCTCGCACGAACGATCCGCGCTGCGCGCGACGGCACCTACGATCTCGAAGGCATGGGTCGCCGCGGGCGGGAGTACGTCGAGCGCGAGGCGGATCGGTCGGTCGCGATGGCGCGCTACCGGAAGCTCGTCGCGGAGCTGCTCGCGGCCTAGGCGTCGAGCAGAGCGCGGTACAGCCGGTCGACGTCGTCCACGAGCCGAGCGACGGAGTAGCGCGCACGCACGCGCTCGCGACCTGAGTTCCCGAGCTGCGCCCGCAGGGCCGGATCCCGTGCCAGCAGCTCGAGCCGCTCGGCTGCGCCTTCGACATCGCCCGCTTCGACGAGGAAGCCGTCCACCGCGTCTCGCACGACGTCCGGCACGCCGCCCACCCGATTCGCCACGACCGGCGTACTTGTCGCGAGCGCTTCGATCGCGCTCACCGGAGTCCCTTCGTTCACCGACGGGAGGAGGAACGCGTCGAATAGGCGATAGAAGCTGCCCACGTCGGGTTGATAGCCGGCGAAGTAGCAGACGCGTGCGATGCCGAGCTCGTGTGCGAGCTGCTCGAGGTGCTCCCGGTCGGGCCCGTCGCCGACCATGCAGACCACAGCCTCGACCCCACGGGCACGGAGCGCTGCGAGCGTCCGCAGGACAGACCCAGTGTCCTTGACGCCTGTCATGCGCCCGACCCACCCGACGACGAATGCGTCGGGCGGGATCCCGTACAGCTTCCGGAAGTCCAGCTTTTCCGGCTCGTGGTCGAGCCGTTCGGCGAGCGGGATGCCGAGCCGGACGACGACGAACTTCTCCGCGGGTGCGACTCCGAGCTCGACGAGGTCGTCCCGTACCTCGGGGCTCACTGCCACGAGTGCATCGGACGCGTGAGCGAGCATACGCTCCACGTGGCGAAAGACGGCCGTGCGTAGGGGCCCGAAATACCCCCTGAGCACATGCCCGTGGAACGTGTGCACCACGACGCTCGGCCGGGCATCGCCGGCAAGCAAGGAGGCGGCTCTTGCGATCGCACCGGCTTTGGCCGTGTGCGTGTGCAGGATCTGCGGCCGGGTCTCGCGCATGATCTCGGCGAGCCGGAATGCCGAGCGGGCGTCGTGCAGGGCTGAGATCTCACGCTGGATCTCGGGCACGCTCACGACCGAGACGCCGAGGCGCTCCGCGAGGAATGCCATGGAGTCCTCGCCGCGAGCGAGACTGCCCGCGACGAGGGTCGTGTGGTAGCCGCGGGTCTCGAGCCCCGCCGCGAGGTTGGACACATGGATCGCCGGCCCGCCCATGTTCAGGCGCGCGATGACGCGCAGGATGCGAAT
>JACCVK010000253.1 GCA_013698195.1 Actinomycetota bacterium
GGACCGTTCGGCCCGCAGGTCGTCGCGCAGGCGAAGGCAGCGATCGCGGAATCGGATCTCGTCCTCTTCGTCGTCGACGCCCAGGCCGGCGTCACGCCGGGCGACGAGGAGCTCGCGCAGATCCTCCGAGCTTCTCGTAAGCCGGTGCTCGTGCTCGCGAACAAGCTCGACGACCCGCGCCACGACGACGAGGCGCTCGAGTTCCACCGGCTCGGCCTCGGGGATCCGCTTCCGCTCTCCGCGATCCACGGACATGGGACCGGCGATCTCCTGGACGAGATCGTGCGGCGACTGCCCGGGCGGGGAGAGCAACCCGTCGGCGAGGAGGCGATCAAGGTTGCGATCCTCGGGCGTCCCAACGTCGGGAAGTCGTCGCTTCTCAACGCGCTCGTCGGGCAGGAGCGCGTGATCGTGTCCGAGGTTCCGGGCACGACTCGGGACGCGATCGACACCGTGCTCGAGCGTGGCGGGGCGACCTTCGTGCTCGTCGATACGGCCGGGCTCAGACGGAAGCGCCGTCAACGCCAGGGGATCGAGTACTACTCGGAGCTGCGCGCGCTCGAGACCGCCGAGCGCGCCGACGTCGCGCTCGTTCTCGTCGACGCGAGCGAGGGCGTCGTCGAGCAGGACCTGGCAGTCGCAGACGTGGCGCGGAAAGCCGGCTGCGCGACCGCGATCGTCCTCTCGAAGTGGGACGTGTCCGAGACGCGGATCGAGGAGGTGAAGCCTCACCTCGAGTCGAAGCTCCGCCAGCGGCCGCCTGTGATCGCCGTCTCGGCGAAAACGGGGCGTGGCCTCGAGCGCTTGCTCGACCTCATCGAGGATCTCTTCTCCCGCTATGCGGCGCGAATCCCAACTCCGGAGCTCAACCGCGCGCTCCAGGAGCTTCGCGAGGCTCGGCAGCCGCCCGGTCGGCGCGGCCGTCGTCTCAATCTCCTGTACGGCACGCAGGTGTCGACGCGACCGCCGCGCCTCCGTGTCTTCGTGAACGACCGCGGGCTCGTGACGAGGGACTACGGGTTCTGGATCGAGAACGAGCTACGCCGACGCTTTAGGCTCGACGGCGTGCCCGTCTCGATCGACTTCGTGAGCTCCGAGTGAGGACGATTGTCGTCGGCGCCGGCTCGTGGGGCTCGGCGTTCGCGGCGCTCCTGCGGAACCGTGGTCACGCGGTCACCCTCGCCGCGCGCGATCCCGACCAGGCGGAGGCAATTCGCGCCACGGGCCGCAACCCGCGTTACCTCCCGGGCGCCGATTTGAGCGGCATCGCGACCTCCACGATCGAGGACGCACCACACGCCGAGGCCGAGCTCGTGGTCGTCGCCGTCCCGAGCGCCGTGTACGGGGACGTCGTGGGCAGGCTTCCGGGAACGGCTCCGATCCTGAGCCTCACGAAGGGACTCGATCCGGGGACGGGAGAGCGGCTCTCGACGCTGGTCCGCGGTCGGCCGGTCGCCGTCCTCTCCGGGCCCAACGTCGCCGAGGAGATCGCCCGCGGATTGCCGGCCGCGGCCGTCATCGCGAGCGACGACCTACAGCTCGCCGTTCGCCTCCAGCTCGCGACGAACTCGGCCATCTTCCGCGTGTACGTGAACGAGGACATCGCCGGCGTCGAGCTCTGTGCCGCGGCCAAGAACGTGATCGCGCTCGCCGCCGGCGGTGCAGACGGCCTCGGCCTGGGCGACAACGCGAAGGCCGCGCTCGTCTCGCGCGGTCTCGCCGAGATGCGACGGCTCGCCGAGGCCTCGGGGGCGCGCCCGGACACGTTCGCCGGGCTCGCCGGCATGGGCGACCTGGTCGTCACGTGCTGGTCTCCGACCGGCCGGAATCGTCGCGCGGGCGAGCTGATCGCCCAGGGAAGCACGCCCGACGAAGCCGTCGCGCAGATTGGAATGGTCGTCGAAGGGTTGACCACCGCACCGGTGCTCCGCGACTTCTCGCGTCGCCTCGGTCTCGAGCTGCCCATCACCGAAGGCGTGTGCGCGGTGCTCGGCGGAGTCGCGCTCACCGAGCTCGTCCAGCAGCTCATGCGCCGCCAGCCCACGGCCGAGTAAACCGGCGGCCGCAGGTAGCCTTCCGGCCCTATGGCGGCGCGCTCCTTCTCGTTCACGTCGGAGTCGGTTACGGAAGGGCATCCGGACAAGGTCGCCGACCAGATTTCCGACTCCGTTCTCGACGCTGTGCTCGCTGAGGACAAGGACGGCCGGGTGGCTTGCGAGACGCTTGTCACCACGGGGCTCGTGGTCGTTGCCGGAGAGATCACGACGGACATCTACATCGACGTCCGCAGACTCGTGCGCGACACGATCTCCAGGATCGGCTACACGCGCGCGAAGTACGGCTTCGACGCTGAGACGTGTGGCGTGATGGTGGCGATCGACGACCAGTCACCCGACATCGCGCAGGGCGTGGACGAGTCGTACGAGGCGCAGCATGGCGACACCGATCCTCTCGATCTCCTCGGCGCCGGCGACCAGGGGATGATGTTCGGGTACGCCACGCGCGAGACGGAGCAGCTCATGCCGCTACCGATAACGCTCGCGCATCTGCTCGCGAAGCGGCTGGCCGAGGTGCGTAAGGCGGACGTGCTCCCCTATCTGCGACCGGACGGGAAGACGCAGGCCACAGTCCGCTACGAGCTCGACGAGCATGGGATCCAGCGGCCGGTGGAGATCGAGCGGCTGCTCATCTCCACGCAGCACCGGGACGGTCTCGACATCGAGTCGCTCATGAAGCCCGATCTCCTCGAGCATGTCGTCGAGCCGGTTCTGAGCACGGAGTTCCGCAATCTCTTCGACCCCAGCCGACTCGGCGCGAAGGACTTCCTGTACGTGAACCCGACCGGCAAGTTCGTCATCGGGGGCCCGATGGGCGATACGGGGGTCACCGGTCGCAAGATCGTTGTCGACACGTACGGTGGCTCGGCGCCGCACGGCGGCGGCGCGTTCTCGGGGAAGGATCCGACCAAGGTCGACCGCTCGGCTGCGTACGCAGCTCGCTACGTGGCGAAGAACCTCGTTGCCGCGGGGCTCGCCGATCGCTGCCAGATCCAGGTTGCCTACGCGATCGGCGTGGCGCATCCGATGAGCGTCAACGTGGAGTGCTTCGGTACGGAGACGAAGCCGATCGACACGATCGAGTCGCTCATCGGCGAGCATTTCGACCTCCGACCGGGCGCGATCATCCGCGACCTCGACCTCACCCGACCGATCTACGCGAAGACGGCTGCCTACGGGCACTTCGGGCGGGAGGATCCCGACTTCACCTGGGAGCGAACCGACAAGGCGGACGCGCTCCGAGCTGCAGCCGGTCTCGCCCAGAAGGCCGCAGTCTCCACACCCTGAATCTCCACACGCCGAATCTCCACACCCTGAAACGGCGAAGGCCCACTCGGCTTTCGCCGGTGGGCCTTCGCGCTGGAGGGCATTACGGAGGGAAGGGCCTTTTGCGTAGGCCATCCAATCGTGTCCACGTGAGACGTGGGTGAGAGCTTTCTAAGAAGTCGCTAAGAACGTCAGGTGGAGGACGCTACTCGGCGCGAACGTAGATCCCCTCTGCTGCCCTCTCCGCGATCGCGCGCTCGTCGCCGCCGACCGTCACGGTGAGCTGGCCCGCGGCGGGCTGTGCGCCGCGCACCTGGACGCTCGTGCCCGGCACGTAGCCCTCGTCGTAGAACCAGTGCAGAAGCTCGCCGTCGTGCTCCGCAAGACGCACGATCTCCGCCGGCAACCCGGGCTCGAGCTCGGCGAGCGCGACGAGTTGCGTGTTCTCCTGCTGCTCGACGTCGGTGTCGACGGGCCAGCCGTGCGGGCAGCGATCCGGCTGCCCCAGACGCTCGTTGATCCGCTCGATCATCTCGTCCGTGAATGTGTCCCCGAGCACGTCTGCGTGGACGTGCGACTCCGCGGCCGTGTAGCCCATGAAGTCGGTGAGGAAGCGCTCGATGATCCGGTGCTTGCGCACGACCCCCTTCGCCCGCTCGATCCCGGCCGGGGTGAGGATGGCTTCCTTCTGCTCGCCGCGCTCGACCAGGCCCTCCGCTTCGAGCCGCTTCAGCATCTCTCCTGCCGAGGCGCGTGTGACCCGGAGCATCTCCGCGACCCGCGCGGCGATCGCTGTCGAGCCCGTCGACGGACGGTACTCGCCGATCGGGAACGCGAGGAAGTAGATCGTCTCCAGGTACTCGTCGACCGAGTGGCCAGCCATCGGGCCATCTTAGTCCGGGGCGCCGAGCTCCCACGCCGTCCGCCAAGAGAGCACGTACACGAAGGGGACGGCGATCGCCACGAGGAGCAGCGCCGAGGGCGCGACCTGGGAGTAGGCGCCGAGCGCCGTGCCCTTCCAGATCTCGGTTGCGAGCGTTTCGAACCCGATGGGTTGCAGGAGCAATGTTGCCGGCAGCTCCTTCACTGCGCTCAAGAAGACGAGCGCTGCGCCGGCGAGCATCCCCGAGCGTGCAAGTGGTAGCACGACAGCCGCCCAGGCACGCAGCGGACGTCGTCCGAGCGAGCGAGCCGCCTCGTCGAGGCGCGGGCTGACACCGTCCAGAGCGGCGCGTGTGGACGCGAGCGCGTAAGGCATGAACCGCATCAGATACGCGAGCAAGAGCAGCGCGAGACTCTGGTAGAGGAACCCGGCGAACCGCGCTCCGAAGAACACGAGCGCCAGTGCGACGGCGATGCCGGGCAGCGCGCTCGGAAAGAGCGTGAGCCGCTCGAGCGAGCGCGAGAGCACGGACGGATAGCGCCACGCGAGTACGGCGGCGGGTAGGACGAGAACGCCCGCGAGCGCCGCCGCGGAGCCCGCGGCGAGGGCCGAGTTGAGTGCGGCGTCCCACGCGAGGGCGGCGCGACCGCTGATCGGATCCGCGCGCACCGCCCACCAGCCGAGGACCCCGAGCGGAAGCACGAGGAAGAAGCCGAGCACGGCCGTGCAGAAGGCGAACGCGGGCCAACGCCATGCTCCGAGCCGGATCAACTCGACGCTTCGACCGGCACCGGGCGAGCTGCGGTAGATCACTCCTCGTAGCCGCCACCGGGCCGTGAGCAGGACGACGACC
>JACCVK010000280.1 GCA_013698195.1 Actinomycetota bacterium
CCGCGAGCTCGAGCCACATCCCGATCTCGCGCTGCCGACGCCCGAGATCCGCTCGCTTCTCCGCGAGCTAGCGGATCTACGCGCGACCGAGGTTCACGTCGTCAGTGGGCGCCGTCGCCGGAACCTCGAGCAGTGGTTCGGGCAGCTCCCGATCCACCTCTGCGCGGAGCACGGCTACCTCGCGCGCGCCCCCGGAGAGCCGTGGCGGACGCTGATGGAGCTCGACCTCTCGTGGATGCCACAGATCGAGCGCTTGCTGCGACGCGTCGCGGCGGACGTTCCGGGGGCCTTCGTGGAGCGGAAGTCCTGCGCACTCGCTTGGCACTACCGAGAGGCGGAGCCGGAGTACGGCGCCTGGCGCGCTCACGAGCTCCTGAACGACCTCTCCCAGCATCTCACCGGGTTGCCCGCAGAGGTGCTGCTCGGGCTGCGGGTGGTCGAGGTGCGTGCGCTCGGGGTGGACAAGGGCGTATACGTGCGCAGCCTGTTCCCGGACGGCAAACGGCCGCCGCGCACTTTCGTCATCGGTCTGGGCGACGACAGGACCGACCACGACTTGCTCGAGGCACTTCCATCCGGCTCCGTGGCCGGACACGTGGGCGGGCTCCTTCCCTCCCCGACCTCGGACGGAGGTCGAGAGCACATTCGAATCGAGTCGCCCGGCGCCGTGCGCGCTCTTCTGCGCGCGCTCGCTGCGGGCACCCCGGCTTCCTAGCTCGTTTCGTCGTCGCGCTCGCGCCAGGCTCGATAGAGGGCGATCGCCCACCAGCGCCAAGCGACGAACGCGAAGAACACGACCGCTGCAGCTATCGCCTCCTCGAACCCGAACGTGAGCTTGGTCACGAGATAGAGCACCCCCGTGAATGCGAGCGAAATCGCCACCGAGCCCGCGATGGCCTCGTGATTGCCCTTGCGCAGCATGAAGTCCTTGTCGCCCTCGCGGAAGCGCACGCGGTGGTACGAGGCCGGCGCCAAGAGCAGTACGAGCGCGACGGCGGTGCTCGCCAGCGTGAAGTAGTAGACGTACCGTTCCTGGTCGTCGAGGCCGCCGAACTGGCCGGTGAAGCGAATGGCCAGCAGGAATCCAAAGAGAACTTCCGCGCCGGGAATCAGCGAGCGGAGCTCCTCGAGCAGCTCTCCATGCTCGCGCTCGAGGCGTTCCTTCAGCTCTTCCTCGCTTTCCTCCTCTTCGAGGCGCTTCTCGTTGGTGTCGGGATCGGCCACGGGGGCGGACCCTACGCGTGCACCGGAACCATGCGGCTAAAGGCCGCCGAGTGGCCGCGCGCGTTCGCCTCGCGCAGCTCGTTCTCGTCCAGCGCACCCAGCCGGAGGAGGAGCTCGAACTCGTCCCGGAGGTGCGTCCGCATCATCTCCGGGCCGTCAGTCGCGATGGTGAATGCGACGCCCTCCTGGACGAAACGCCTGAACGTCTCGCGCACGGCCTCTTCACCGGGTAGCGCCCCGGTCAGGAGGTTCGAGGTCGGACAGATCTCGAGCACGGTTCTCTGCTCGCGGAGTGCTTGCTCGAGCTCTGCATCGCCGGCCGCGAGGATTCCATGGCCGATGCGCTCGGGACGGAGCGTCTCGAGGACCTCGCCCAGTTCCTCGCGCCCGAAGGCTCCGCCTTCCTCGCCGACGTGGATCGTCACGCCGAGGCCGGCCTCACGCGCGGTCTCCACGAGCGGCGCGAGCTGCGTGTAGTCGTAGCGGGCGCCTCCCGGCCGAGGGCCGGCGATGTCGACGCCCACGATCCCGCGACTGGACCAGCCCACGGCCTTGTCGACGATGATCTCGTTCAGGCGCCGCTCGAAGGTGCGATCCATCATCAGGATCAGACCCGCGCGCACCTGCGGGTACTCGAGGCTCGCACGGTCGAGGCCGCGCACCGCCGCCAGGATGATGTGATCGAGATCGCGCTCGCCCCCCCGGTTTCGCTTCATCGGGTTGAAGCGAAGCTCGAGCGTCGTGATGCCCTGCGAGCGGTAGGCGCCGCCGATCGCCGCGTGCACGGAGCGCTCGACCGCGATCGGCGAGGACTGGATGAGCTCGGTCCAGTGATACAGCTGGTCGAGCTCGTCGAGCCCCTTGACGCCGCGCGAGTCGGAGACCGTGACGAGCGCGTCGAACTCCCAGTAGTCCTTCACCGGGAGCGCAATGCCCTGCTCGTGCGCCAGGCTCCAGAGGATGTCCGAGGCCACGGAGCCTCCTAGGTGCGTGTGGAGCTCGGCCAGCCCGCCCTCGAACATGGCGCGGGAGTCTACCCTCCGACTGTGGGTGTCCACGCGCTCGCAATCCGCGCGACGAACCACTGCCTCACAGGCTGTGGGATCGGCGAGGTGCTGGGAATGGTGCTCGCGACCTGGTGGGGCTGGGACGATCTACCGTCGATCGCCCTCGCGGTCGCCCTCGCCTTCTTCTCTTCGGCTACTTACTGACGCTCGTACCCCTCGTGCGAGCGGGCACCGTCCTCGGCACGGCGCTCGGAATCGCGTTCGTTGCCGACACCCTCTCGATCACGACGATGGAGATCGTGGACAACGCGGTGCTTCTGCTCTGTCCGGGCGCGCTGGAGGCCGGCCTCGGCGACGCGCTCTTCTGGATCTCGCTCGCCGTCGCACTAGCCGTTGCTTGGGGCCCCCACTTTTCTCGTCAACCGTGCGCTGATCGCCCGTGGCCGAGGTCATGCGCATGCCCACTCCAGCGGGATGCACGGGCACTAGCTGCGCTGGTCAGATGTGTGGCCGGATCAGGTCTTCGATCTCTCGCCCCGTCACTCGCCCCTCGAGGCGACCGAGGACGCGGTGATCCTTGACGAGCACAAGCGCCGGCACGACGGAGACGCCGAGCTCGCGGACGAGCGACGGGTTCGCGTCGGCGTCGACATCGATTACGCGGAGCCGCTTCTTCTGCGTGACCTTGATCCAGGCGACGAGGCTCTCCATTCTCCGCGACGGGCCCGATCGCATCTGTCCGACGAAGACGAGAGCCGGCTCGCCCGCTGCGATGGCTACTCCGGTGTGACTCCCCACCCTTTCACGGGTGCCCCGTACCTCCATCCGCAAAACAGCGTTCGCTACGCGGGCGAGCGAGCGAGCGTTAGCGTGACCCACTCGGCGCTGACGCCATCCGTCTCTCTCATGGATGACTCGGCGCCGTCCGCGAGCCTCTCCAGAACCGTGTGCAGCCCGGGAGCCGCGGACGTGCCGCTCGGGAGAGGGCCGACGGTGACGAGCACCCTCGTGTCTTGGATGTCGACCTCGATCGTCGCCGACTCCAGGTCAGATGCTCCGAGCACCGTGAGCACGGCGAGCTGGAGCTCGTCGACCTTCTCGTAGGGCAGGTCGATCCGGCTGCCGATACCTCCAAGCACGAGCGAGGCCACACTCCGTAGGCGGGAGTTGCCGGGGAGCGTGAGCACGATTCGATCGCTGGTCGTCGCCGGGGAGGGACTCGGTGCGTTCGTCATGCTCATGCTCCTCCACGCGGGCGCGGCCGCGCAGTGATGCTGAGAATTGCACGTTTGCCTAGACTCGCGTCGGTGCACGAGGCGAAGGCATTCGAGGTGACCATGGTTCCCCACGATGCGGGCAGGAGCATCGTGCGCGTTCGCGGAGAGCTCGACCTGGCGACGTGCTCGCAGCTCGAGGCCGCACTCGCGGCAGCCCCGCCAGGTGAAAGCATCGTTCTCGACCTTACCGAGTGCGGATTTCTCGACTCCGCGGCGATTCGGGTCGTGCTGACGAGCGCGGAGCGCGTAGGCGCTAGCGGCGGCTCGGTCTCGCTCGTCGCGACGGATCCAGGTGTGCTGCGGGTGCTCGAGATCGCGAGCGTGGCAACCCGGGTTCCGCTCCATCCGAGCGTCGAAGCGGCGACGGGGGAGCCGGAGCCGTGAGCGTGCGCCGCTAGCTGCCCCATGAGCTCGTGAACGCGGCGAGAGCTTCGTGGCGCGTTTTGGCGAGCGTGAAGATCTGATCCAGCAGCGTTATCTCGAAGATCCTGCGCAGCTTTGTGTCCGGCACGACCAGCCGGAGCTCGCCTCCCTCCGCGCGGAGCCGTTTGTGCAGCTCCAGCAACGCACCGAGCGCCATCGAGTCGATAAACGAAACCCGGCTCAGATCGATGACCAGGTTCCTAGCGTCCGCTTCGAGCGCACCGTTCAGCCGGTCGCGGAGCTCAGGAGCTACGTGCAGATCGACCTCGCCGTGCAGAGCGAGGACTGTCGCGTTCGCGCCGGACGGGTGCTGCTCCTCGACGCGGAAATCCTCCGGCACGTCGGCGCCGCTGGTAGCTCGGACCTGAAAGCCTGCTTCTCGCACTAAATCGAGAGTGCCCCGAGACACCGCGACCCAAACTTGGCCATGAGGGGCGAAGGTAGGCGGAGACGTGAATATGCTCCCGCCGTGACACCGTACGAACTGGAGGTTCGCGAATTGTCAGTCGGCGGCGTCGCAGTCGTCGAGCTCGCCGGCGAGCTCGATCTGACCAATGCCGGCGAGGTGGAGCGCGAGCTGGTCGCTTCGGTGTACGACGACACTCTGATCTTGGATCTGAACGGCGTGGCCTTCATCGATAGCGCAGCGCTGCACATGCTGTTTAGGGTCGCGCGCCAGATCGGTGATCCGCAGCGCTTTGCCATCGTTCTCGAGCCCATGGCGCCCATTGCACGCACGCTCGAGATCGTCGGTCTCGACGGGGTGGCGACGTTCCGGGCAACGACCGAGGAGCTCGTGGAGGGAGCGCCGTCTTAGCGGGCTCGTATCGTTTCGTTTGCAGCCGCTATGGGTACAGAGACGCTGCGTTTTCGGTTAGGGCTTCCAACGCGAAAGGAAGGGTTATGGGCATCAGTGTGAGCCTCCTACTGATCGCGGCCGGCGCGATCCTGACCTGGGCGGTAAATGCCGAGGTTTCCGGCCTCGATATCCAGGTGGTCGGAGTGATCCTCCTGATCGTCGGGATCGTCGGCCTCGTGCTCTCGTTTGTCTTCTGGTCGAGCTGGGGCGGATTCGGCGGAGCGCGGGATGCGGCTCCTGCCGCAGGCGGTCAGAACACCACGATCATCAAAGACGACCCCCGCTAGGCGTAAGCCGCTAGATGGGCGTCATCGGCTGGATACTCCTCGGCTTCTTGGCCGGCGTGATCGCGAAAGCGGTGGCGCCCGGCGATGAGCGCGGGGGATGCATCCTCACGACGCTCCTCGGAATCGGCGGAGCGTTGCTCGGCGGGTTCATTGCATCGCTCCTCGACCTCGGTGATCCGATCGACGAGTTCTTCGACCTGAGCACGTGGCTCGCGGCGATCATCGGAGCGGTCGTGATCCTCGTCGTCTGGCGTGCTATCAGCAACCGGCGAGGCTAGGCCGGCAACAAGAACAACGTGTGGGC